>JBDNIP010000353.1:0-12680 GCA_041688245.1 Algoriphagus sp. | reverse complement strand
TAGGAGCCGGTTCTAAGATTGGATTTCCTTGATAGTTTTTGATTTTGGAACTAAGCGGAGCGGTGATCACCACTTGCAGAAATTCGTTCATCAGATTGCCGCTCAGAATCACCACTGGCTTTCTTCCTGCCTGTTCAGAACCTTCCAGAGGACTGAGGTCAGACATCCAGATGTCACCTTGCCTCATCTTCAATCTGCTTTAGGTAGTCACCTATTCCTTCTTCTGCGAGCGTTATTATGTCCGGGTCATCCTCTGCGCGTCGATAGGACTTGACATATTCTGCTCGCTTGAGATGGTCAAGGTAGAGTGATAGTGCAGCTTCAATGAGCTTGTTCTTGGGCATTTTCAGTTTCTTTGAATATTCTGAAAGCTTGTCAAGCAGGTCATCCGGGAGTGTGCTAGTGAACGTTGACAGTATGTTTTATATTTATGAAGTACAAATATAAAACATACTCCTTAAGTTAGTATACTCTCAAAATAGAAATACGATTTGTCCAGTTTCACTAATCCAGGTTTCTCATCAAACAGGCCAAAAACCGAAGATCCAGAACCTGACATCACAGCATAATATGCTCCTGCCTCGTAAAGCTGCACTTTGATATCGGCGATTTCTGGATGATTCGGAAAAATACTCGCCTCAAAGTCATTGACCAGTTCGTTTCTCCAGCGACTCCGGTCTGCGAGTACTTCTTTAAGTTTAAATTTTGGAGCCGAAGGCCTTACTCCTGCATAAGCCTCTTTGGTACTAATGTGAATTCCTGGATTGATTACTACCAAGTGAGTTCCTTTAAGGTCCAAATTGATCGGTTCCAGAACCTCCCCTCTGCCAGTTGCGATTTTAGGGGTATTTTCAATAAAGAAAGCACAGTCACTTCCTAGTTGTGCAGCATATTCCTCCAGAAAGAAATCATCAAGAATCAAATCAAAGAGGTTATTCATCAGTGATAAGGCAAAAGCGCCATTTGCTGACCCGCCACCCAATCCTGCTCCTATAGGAATTGCTTTATGTAAGTGAATCTGTACAGGAGGAAGACTGGGGAAATCCTTTTTCATCAAGGAAAAGGCTTTTAAAATCAAATTATCTTTTGATTCTCCTGGTATTGAAAGTCCTGTAAATTCAAAAGTGGTTTTTTTGGAATCGATGATCATTTCCAACGCATCATAAAGTGGAATGGGAACCATGCAGCTTTCAATTTCATGATATCCATTCTTATATTTTGAAATAATATGGAGTCCGAGGTTGATTTTGGCATTTGGGAAGCAGATCATCGATTAGGAAGTGTTTAGCACAAAAATAAAGGTTTATTTAGCTTGCGCATTAACGGGAATGCTATTTTAATTTTTTTCAAAAAAATCAATCTTTTTTGCCAGAAACTATGGCTAATCATTCTTCTGTTAATGAAAAGGAAAAAATTTTTAGAAAATTTGAATAATCTAAAATCAGTACAAAATTTCGAGAATTGATTTTTTAGACAAATCATTAACTGAATTTAGGGGGTATTTAGTGAATAAAACGATTTAAAATTTGTATAAAAATATTTTTACCTCCATATTTTAGTGTAGTATATCCCAAAATGTAAAATTAAATATTGTAAGTCTGCAGAAACAGGATTAAGTTTACGCATTGGAACAATTTTAAAATATTTCAACCCCATAATATTATATGTACCGAGTCGTCTTCATGCTTAACTTTATTATTCTCATTGGACTATAATGTAAGGCACTAGACTATTTATAATAACCAAATAAAAAATCTTAAGTGCCTCATTAATCTGAGGCATTTTTTTTTACCCTATCCTATGAACCTAAAAAAGTACAGTTGGGAAATCAGTGACAATGACGAGCATCCGGCTGGCAAAGCCATGCTTTATGCCACAGGTTTGAGTGATAAGAAGATGAAGCAGCCTTTTGTGGGTATCGCCAGTTGTGGTTATGAGAGTAATCCCTGCAATATGCACTTGAATGACTTCGCTAGCCTGGTCAAGAATTCCTCGCAGGAATATGATCTGACAGGCTTGATTTTTAATACAATCGGGATCTCAGATGGTACTTCGATGGGTACGCTCGGGATGCGGTATTCGCTGGTATCCAGAGAAATCATCGCTGATTCGATAGAGTCTTTTATTTTAGGCCATTCCTTTGATGCTTGTGTAGCTGTGGCAGGATGTGATAAAAACATGCCCGGAGCCATCATTGGAATGTTACGAATCAATAGGCCTGCCATCATGATCTATGGTGGTACTATTGCATCTGGGTTTTACAAAGGGGAAAAGCTTAATATAGTTTCAGCTTTTGAGGCTTTTGGAAAGAAAATCCAAGGAACTATCTCTGATGAGGATTATGAGGGAGTAATCCGTAATTCTTGTCCTGGAGCTGGAGCATGTGGCGGAATGTATACTGCAAATACCATGTCTTCTGCGGTTGAAGCTATGGGAATGTCTCTCCCTTATTCGGCCTCTTTTCCAGCCAATTCTCCCGAGAAACTAAGAGAGTGCAGAGAAGTCAGCAAATATGTCAAAATTCTTCTTGAGAAAGATCTCAAACCGAAGGATATCGTAACTCTGAAAAGTATTGAAAATGCTGTTCGTGTGGTTATTGCACTTGGTGGAAGTACCAATGCGGTTCTTCATATTTTGGCAATTGCACGTACGGCAGGAATAGAATTTACGCTTCAGAATTTCAAAGAGTTGAATGCAAATACGCCATTGATTGGAGATTTCAAACCATCGGGTAAATACCTCATGGAAGACCTTCATGAGCAGGGAGGCTTGCCTGCGTTTATGAAATATTTTTTAGAAAAAGGGTACCTCCACGGAGAGTGTATGACTGTAACAGGAAAAACAATCGCTGAAAATCTGGAGAACGTACAGCCAATTGTTCCTTCCAGTGTAAATGTGATTCATCCGGTTGAATTCCCAATCAAGGAGACTGGACATCTATGCATTCTTTCGGGCAATCTGGCGCCTGAAGGTGCTGTGGCCAAAATTACTGGCAAAGAGGGAAGATTATTCATTGGACCAGCCAAAGTTTTTGACTCCGAACTGGAGGCCAATAATGCCATTCGGGATCATAGCGTAAAGGCCGGTGACGTAGTTGTAATCAGGAATGTAGGGCCAAAAGGGGCACCTGGAATGCCGGAAATGCTCAAGCCTACCTCTATGATTATTGGTGCGGGACTTGGTGCCGATGTCGCATTGATTACAGATGGGCGTTTTTCGGGAGGTACGCATGGTTTTGTGGTAGGACACGTGACTCCTGAGGCTTGGTGTGGCGGTCCGGTTGGACTGGTTCAAGACGGAGATATCATTACGATCGACACCAATAACCAAACCCTCAATGTCGAGGTAAAAGAAGAAGAATTCATAGAGCGAAAGAAATCTTGGTTTCCCAAAGTAATAGAAGGGCTTCAGGGAACTCTCAAAAAATACAATAAACTAGTAGCTAGTGCTTCAGAGGGATGTGTGACAGACAAATTTTAATTTATGAAAGAATCTAAAATCAGAGGAGCAGATATTATAGTACGTTCATTAATAGCTGAGCAGGCAAATATAATCTTTGGTTATCCCGGAGGTGCCATTATGCCGGTTTACGATGCCTTGTATGATTATCACGACCAAGTGAGACATGTGCTCACGCGTCATGAGCAAGGAGCAATTCATGCAGCACAAGGCTATGCAAGAGTTTCCGGTAAAGTAGGAGTCTGTATTGCTACTTCAGGGCCTGGAGCTACTAATTTAGTCACTGGACTTGCAGATGCGCAGATCGATAGTACGCCATTGGTTTGTATTACCGGTCAGGTGGCTGCCCATTTGCTTGGCACCGATGCATTTCAGGAAACAGATATACTCGGGATGTCGATGTCTTGTACCAAGTGGAATATTCAGGTGAGAAGGGTAGAGGATATTGCACCAGCAATTGCAAAGGGATTTTACATTGCCAAATCAGGCCGTCCCGGACCTGTCTTGATTGATATCACTAAAAATGCGCAAGTGGATTTCGGAGATTTCAATTACATCAAGTGTGAAGGTTTTCGTTCGTATAAAACTCAGATTCCTGTTGAAAAAAGTGCAATTCAAGAAGCTGCATTCTTAATCAATATGGCGGAGAGACCTTACCTGCTTTTTGGGCAAGGAGTAATTCTTGGAAAAGCAGAGCAGGAGTTAAAGGCTTTTTTGGAAAAGAGCGGTATTCCCGCAGCTTCGACGCTACTGGGATCTGGTGCCTTGTCTCAAGATCATCCAAACTATGTGGGTAAACTGGGAATGCACGGCAACTATGCGCCAAATGTACTGACTAATCATTGTGATGTTCTGATCGCAGTAGGGATGCGTTTTGATGATCGTGTGACAGGGGATTTGAAGCGTTATGCCAAGCAGGCTAAAATAATTCATCTTGAGCTTGACCCAGCCGAAATCGATAAAATCGTCAAATGTGAGGTGGCAGTCTTAGGTGACTCCAAAGAAAGCCTGAGCCTTTTGACGGAAGCTATAGACCAAAAATCTCATCCCGAATGGATGGTTAGATTTCGCGAATTGGAGGAGGAAGAGAACACTGTCGTAATCAGCAATGATTTGAAGCCAATAAAAGCAGGCTTGACGATGGGTGAGGTCATTCATCAGATTAATCATTATAAAGCAGATGATGCAGTTCTAGTAACTGATGTGGGACAGCACCAGATGATTGCCTGGAGATATTTTAATTATAAAAAGACTCGTACTCAAGTTACTTCGGGTGGATTGGGCACAATGGGTTTTGCACTACCGGCGGCACTCGGAGCTCAGCTACATGATTATTCAAAACAGGTGATCTGTGTAGTTGGAGATGGAGGAATTCAAATGACGATCCAAGAGCTTGGTACCATCATGCAAACCAAAGCTCCTGTTAAAATCGTATTGCTGAACAATAATTTTCTTGGAATGGTGAGGCAATGGCAGCAAATGTTTTTTGAAAAGCGCTATTCATTTACAGAATTGGATAATCCTGATTTTATAAAAATCGCAGATGCATACAGTATCAAAGCACAGAAAGTAACGGAAAGGGCTGACCTAAAAGAAGCGATCGAGGATATGTTGATTCATGATGGTCCCTTCTTCTTGGAAGTAGTGGTTGAGAAAGAAGATAACGTATTCCCAATGATCGCTACTGGATGCTCAGTAGAAGAAATCAGATTAAGCTAAAATTATTCCATGAAGCGCTATACAGTTTTCGTAATCACAGAAAATTTTATCGGGATTCTAAATCGAATCACCATTATTTTTACCCGAAGGGGGATTAACATTGATGCCTTAACTGCATCAGAGAGTAGAATTGAGGGGATTCACCGGGTGACGATTGAGGTCACAGCGAGTGAAGAGACCGTCATACAACTCGTAAATCAGATTGAGAAAATTATTGACGTAATCAAAGCATTTCACCATGAAGACGAGAGTGTGGTGTATCAAGAAATCGCACTTTATAAAATCCCTGTTTCCAGACTTGATGGAGGATTGGAGAAAATCATTCGGCAGCATAATGCAAAGATCATTGCCGCTGAGCCTGAGTTTGTGGTCTTGGAGCTTACGGGACATAAAGACCAGACTCAGCGACTTCTCGAAATTCTCAAGCAGTATGATCTTCTGGAATTTGCCAGATCAGGACGTGTGGCTGTAGCCAAGCGAATGTTGACGATCGACGACATTGTTAAGTAGAAAAACAAAACAATCAAATACAGAATCAAGGAACCAATAGAACCTATTAAATCAATTAAAAATGAAATTAAAATTCGGCTCAGTAGAAGAAAACGTAGTAACCAGAGATGAATTTCCTTTGGAAAAAGCAAGGGAAGTCCTCAAAGATGAAGTAATCGCAGTCTTGGGTTATGGGGTGCAGGGACCAGGTCAAGCGCTGAATCTAAAAGACAATGGATTCAATGTCATCGTGGGACAGCGTAAAGGTTCTAAAACTTGGGATAAAGCTATGGCAGATGGTTGGGTTCCCGGTGAGACGCTCTTCGAACTGGAAGAAGCATGCGAAAAAGGTACAATCCTCCAATTTTTACTTTCTGATGCTGGACAGATTTCACTTTGGCCGACAGTTAAAAAACACCTGACCCCAGGAAAAGCACTTTATTTTTCTCATGGATTTGGGATTACCTACAAGGAGAAAACAGGAATTATACCTCCAGCAGACATAGACGTTATTTTGTTGGCACCAAAAGGATCTGGAACATCGCTTAGAAGAATGTTTGTTGAAGGACGCGGATTGAATTCTTCCTATGCTATTTTTCAAGATGGAACAGGTAAAGCAAAGGATCGAGTGGTTGCACTAGGGATTGGCGTAGGCTCTGGTTATTTGTTTGAGACAGATTTCTATCGTGAGGTAACTTCCGATTTGACAGGGGAGCGCGGAACCTTGATGGGTGCTATTCAAGGAATATTCGCTGCACAATATGATGTACTACGTGCAAATGGGCATACCCCTTCTGAAGCATTTAATGAAACGGTCGAAGAATTGACCCAATCCCTGATGCCACTGGTAGCAGAGAATGGAATGGATTGGATGTATGCTAATTGTTCGACCACTGCTCAGCGGGGAGCCTTGGACTGGTGGAAGCCGTTCAGAGATGCCACCAAGCCAGTTTTTGAAGCGTTATACGCATCAGTAAAATCAGGTGAGGAAGCTCAGAAATCAATTGATTCCAATTCTAAGCATGACTACAGAGAGAACCTAGAGGCTGAACTTAAGGAATTGAGAGAGTCGGAAATGTGGCAGGCTGGAGTAACCGTACGTCAGTTGAGACCAGAGAATAATTAAACATAAACCCAAAAAAGATGAGTGAGAAGCTTTGGATATTTGATACTACCCTTAGAGATGGGGAGCAAGTACCTGGGTGTCAGTTGAACACCCAGGAGAAGATCATTGTGGCGAAGGCCTTGGAACAATTAGGAGTGGATATCATAGAGGCCGGATTTCCAATCTCCAGTCCGGGAGATTTCAATTCAGTGTTGGAAATTTCGAAGGCTGTTTCAAACCCGATTATCTGCGCCCTCTCAAGAGCAGTAGAAAAAGATATTGAGGTAGCAGCTCAATCTTTGAAGTTTGCAAAGAAAGCCCGAATTCATACTGGAATTGGAGTTTCTCCCTATCACATTAAATACAAACTCCGTTCGACACCTGAGGATATCATCGCCCGTGGTGTGGCCGCGGTGAAATTTGCCAGAAGGTTTGTCGATGACATCGAGTTCTATGCAGAAGATGCCGGTCGCGCAGAGCATGACTTCCTGGCTAAAATTATTGAAGAGGTAATCAAAGCAGGAGCGACAGTTGTCAATATCCCCGATACTACCGGTTATTGTCTTCCGGAGCAGTATGGTGGGATTATAGCTATGCTGAAAAACCGAGTTCCAAATATCGATAAAGCGATCATTGCCACCCATTGTCACAATGACCTCGGTATGGCCACTGCCAATACGGTATCAGGCGTACAGCATGGTGCACGTCAAGTGGAAGTGACGATCAATGGTATCGGAGAGCGGGCCGGTAATACTTCTATGGAAGAAGTGGTAATGGCAATCAAATGCCATAAGTCAATTGAGGTCCATACAGATATTGTCACCCCGAGAATATATAATACCAGTCGATTGGTTTCCAAACTGATGAACATGCCTGTGCAGCCAAACAAGGCGATTGTTGGCAGAAATGCCTTTGCGCACTCTTCTGGAATCCATCAAGATGGAGTATTGAAGCATCGGGAAAATTATGAGATTATGGACCCGAAAGATGTTGGAGTAGCAGAGTCTACCATCGTATTAACTGCCAGATCTGGAAGAGCTGCTTTGAAGCATCACTTGGATGCTTTGGGAGCAGAACTAGAAGGAGAAGAATTGCGGGAAGTATATGAAGCTTTTTTGACCTTGGCTGATAGCAAGCGCGACATTAGTCGAAAAGATCTCATGGGATTAGTAGGTAAATATGTGACTGATTCGAATTTTATTGAATTAGAAAATGTAGCCTATTCTTCTAATGGAACAATTGAGAGTAGCGTCACTTTGAAAATTGGAGATGAATCAATGACGGCATCTGCTCATGGAAATGGTCCGGTGGATGCAGTATTAAAAGCTATTGAAAAACTTGCAAAAGTTCATGTTGAACTGGAAGAGTTTTTGATCCAAGCTATCACTCACGGGAGTGATGATGTCGCAAAAGTCCATATGAAATTGATCAAAGGGGACAAGCCTTATTTTGGCTTTGCTTCCCATACCGATATTGTCCTAGCTTCTGCTCAGGCATTTGTCGATGCACTTAATAAAATCCCAGTCAAAGACTATGCGATAGCTTAATTATGGAAAAGACAACTCTATTTGATAAAATTTGGGATGCGCACGTGGTGAAATCCGTGCCAGCCGGACCGGATGTGTTTTTCATCGATAAGCACTTTATCCATGAAGTAACTTCCCCAGTAGCATTTCTAAATCTAGATACCCGAGGAATTGGAGTGAAATATCCAGAGCGTACGATTGCCACACCGGATCACAATGTGCCCACCATTAATCAAGAGCAGACGATCAAAGATCAACTCTCTCGAATGCAAGTGCAGAAGCTACGCGATAACTGTAGCAAAAATGGGATAGAACTCCATGACCTAGGGTCGGCTCACCACGGGATCGTCCACGTGATCGGCCCAGAGTTGGGCATCACTCAACCAGGGATGACCATAGTTTGTGGCGATAGTCATACTTCCACCCACGGGGCATTTGGCGCGATTGCATTTGGAATCGGTACTTCTGAGGTGGAAATGGTTTTTGCAACTCAGTGTATCATACAGTCTAAGGCTAAGAAAATGAGGATTATTGTGGATGGGATTCTTGGAAAAAGCGTAACATCCAAGGATATTATCCTTTATATCATAGCAGAAATCACTGCTTCGGGCGCTACGGGCTATTTTGTAGAATATGCCGGATCAGCGATCCGAAGTCTATCGATGGAATCAAGGATGACGATTTGCAATATGTCTATTGAAATGGGTGCGCGTGGTGGCTTGATTGCTCCTGATGAGACTACTTTCAACTATCTACGGGGAAAAAGATATGCTCCAAAAGGGGGAGACTGGGATAAGGCAGTTGCTCATTGGAAAACTCTGAAGACCGAGGAGGAAGCAGTCTTCGACAAAGAGTATCACTTCGATGCAGCAGATATCGAACCGATGATTACTTACGGAACTAACCCCGGAATGGGGATCAAAGTCAAAGGAACTATTCCAACAACAGAAGGAATGGAAGGGAGTAATAAAACTTCTTACCTAAAGTCATTGGCTTACATGGGCTTTGAAGCTGGGGAAGCTATCAAAGGTAAGCTCGTAGATTTTGTTTTTGTTGGCTCCTGCACCAATGGGCGAATCGAGGATATTCGCTCGGTCGCTGAGTTCGTTAAAGGTCATAAAAAAGCGGATAATATTACGGCGTGGATCGTACCAGGATCAAAAGAAGTTGAGAAAATGGCACATGAGGAGGGACTGGTAAAAATATTAGAAGAAGCTGGGTTTGAATTGCGGCAGCCGGGTTGTTCGGCTTGTCTTGCAATGAATGAAGATAAAATTCCTGCTGGTAAATACGCCGTCTCTACTTCCAATAGAAATTTTGAAGGTCGTCAAGGACCTGGTGCACGCACAATGCTTGCTTCGCCTTTAACTGTCGCAGCTGTTGCGGTTACAGGTAGAATATGCGATCCACGCGAAGTTTTTCAGATTAATTTGTAAATCTACAACGGCAGACTGCTTCTTTAAATTTTCCAATCTTAATTTCACAAAAAATGGCCTACGATAAATTCACCTTACTCAAAAGTACCGCTGTACCACTACCGAGTGAAAATGTAGATACAGATCAGATTATTCCTGCTCGATTTCTGAAAGTCACTGAGCGAGTAGGGTTTGGGGATAATCTTTTTAGAGACTGGCGCTACGATGTAGAAGGCAATCCGAAAAAGGACTTCGTATTAAATGATTCTACTTACTCGGGAAAGATCTTGGTAGTTGGAAGGAACTTCGGTTCGGGATCCAGTCGAGAGCATGCTGTTTGGGCCCTTTACGATTATGGCTTCAGAGCAGTGGTTTCTAGCTTTTTCGCAGATATTTTCAAGAATAATTGCCTGAACATAGGCGTACTTCCTGTTACAATTTCTGTTGCTTTTGCAGATAAATTATTTGTAGCTATTGCTTCAAATCCTGAAACTGAAATCGAAATCGACCTTCCCGCTCAGAAGATCACACTCCTTTCTACAGGAGAATCAGAGTCGTTTGAGATCATCGAGTATAAGAAGGAAAATATGACGCATGGCTTCGATGACATCGACTATCTACTGAATATGTCAAGTGAAATTGATGCATTCGTAGCGAACAAGTAAAAATCCAAGGTTAGAATTTAAGATTTGCCAATTAAGAAATGCAATAATGAAGTTGAAAAGACGAATTGAAATCATGGACACCACACTCAGGGATGGTGAGCAGACCTCTGGGGTTTCTTTCCTGCCTTCAGAAAAACTTCAAATCGCAAAACTATTGCTCGAAGAGTTGAAAGTAGACCGGATCGAGGTGGCCTCAGCTCGGGTTTCTAACGGGGAACTTGCAGGAGTTCAAAAAATTACGAAATGGGCTGCCGAAAAGGGCTATTTGGATCGTGTAGAGGTCCTTGGTTTTGTAGATACTCCAGTATCGGTGGATTGGCTGGTTGCTGCTGGAGCAAAGGTGATGAATCTCTTGACTAAGGGGTCTTTAAATCATCTCACTCACCAACTGAAAAAGACCCCAGAGCAGCATTTTGAAGAGATCTCAAACTCCATTGATTATGCTAATTCTAAAGGAATCGAAGTAAATGTTTACTTAGAGGACTGGTCAAATGGCATGCGGAATTCATCGGCCTATGTTTTGGAGTTGATCCACTTCTTGACCAGATTAGCTGTCAAGCGGATAATGCTACCAGATACCCTAGGATTACTTTCACCTGAGGAGACCAAAAGCTATTTTATCGAGATTTCGGCAAAGTACCCCAAAGTGCATTTTGATTTCCATGCTCATAATGACTATGACCTTTCTGTCGCCAATGTCATGGAAGCGATGTTACATGGCGCTTCCGGAATTCATACGACAATCAATGGACTTGGCGAAAGAGCCGGTAACGCTCCTTTGGAATCTGTGATTGCAGTCATCAAAGATTTTACTGATTTTGAGATCAATGCTCAGGAGCAGAAAGTCTACCGTGTTTCCAAGCTTGTAGAACAATTCTCTGGTCAACATATCCCAGCGAACAAGCCCGTGGTCGGAGAAAATGTATTCACACAAACTGCGGGAATCCATGCCGATGGAGACAATAAAAAGAACCTTTATTTCAACGATTTGATGCCTGAGCGATTTGGGCGAAAGCGAAAGTATGCACTCGGCAAAACTTCCGGTAAAGCCAATATTCTCAAAAATCTGGAGGAACTTGGTATTTCCTTGGAAAAGGAAGAGCTCATTAAAGTAACACAGCGGATCATCGAACTGGGTGATAAAAAGGAGCGAGTGACTACCGAGGACTTGCCTTACATCATCTCCGATGTGCTTCAGAACAACTCTATTGCCAAAGAAATCAGTATTGAAGGTTACCATATGACGCATTCAAAAGGACTGAAACCTTCAGTTCAACTTCGATTGAATATTCATGGAAAATCGTATGACGCCTCAGCTACTGGTAATGGACAATATGACTCTTTCATGAAAGCTGTAAAAAAAATCTATAAGTCCCGGAAAAAAGAACTGCCAAAACTCATCGACTTCCATGTTTCAATTCCTCCTGGAGGAAAGACCGATGCTTTTGTCGAGACAGTAATTTCTTGGGATTTTGGAAAAATATTTAAAACGAAAGGGCTTGATCCCGATCAAACGGTGGCCGCGATGATGGCCACAGAAAAAATGCTCAACATTATCGAAACTTTAAATCAAGCCACCTGCTCAGAAGAGCCCAAAACTTATGAAAATGAATATCGCGTTATTGCCGGGTGATGGTATCGGCCCAGAAGTCATTAATCAAGCAGTAAAAGTTGTTAAAGCAATAGGCTATAAATTCGGTCATAACATTACTTTCAATGAAGCAGCTATAGGTGCTGCAGCTATCGATGCTACAGGCAATCCATATCCGGATAGTACCGACGAAATCGCTTCATCCTCAGATGCAATCCTTTTTGGCGCGATTGGCGATCCCAAATATGATAATGATCCAAAGGCAAAAGTAAGACCGGAACAAGGCTTACTTATGATGCGCCAGAAGCTCGGACTATTTGCAAACGTGCGTCCTACGTTTACTTTTCCTTCTCTGATTCACAAGTCTCCGCTGAAACTGGATCGAGTGGAGGGAGTGGATTTTGTCTTCTTCAGAGAGCTTACTGGAGGGATTTATTTTGGTGAGCCAAGAGGTAGAAATGAGCAAGGCACCAAGGCTTTCGACACCAATGTGTATAGTAAGTTTGAGATTGTACGATTGGCTAGAATGGGTTTTGAAGCTGCACAAAAACGTAGAAAATTACTCACCTGTGTGGATAAAGCAAATGTATTGGCTACTTCCAGACTTTGGAGAGAAACTGTCCAAGAATTGGCACCAGAATATCCGGATGTCAAAGTGGAATATGAATTTGTCGATGCGGTTGCGATGCGTTTGATCCTGACGCCAAAGGC
>JBDNIP010000352.1:0-14517 GCA_041688245.1 Algoriphagus sp. | reverse complement strand
TGATATTACCTACGTGAATTTCAACGGTAAAGTCTACTACCTCTACCTGATTACTGATGCGTATTCCCAAAAGATTGTTGGCTGGCATGTTTCTTTGGACTTAAAGGCTGAGTCAGCACTTAAGGCGTTGAGCAAGGCACTGTCATCGCGGAAAAACATTCCTTCCCATTCGTTGATGCACCACTTGGACCGTGGGGTACACTATTGCAGCTATGACTATACAGGACTATTGAAAAAAAACAACATCTGGATCAGTATGACCAAACCTGGTTCACCGCATGAAAATGGCATTGCTGAACGAATGAACGGAATACTCAAAGAGGAGTGGCTAATCAATCTTGAAAAACAGCATATCATAAACGTGGAAAAATGTCTTGAACAGATCATCACTATCTATAACAACATGAGACCCCATCAAGGCTTGGGATATATCACCCCAAACCAAGTACATGATAAAGGTTTTTTAAGGCATGATACCCAACGCGTAATTGGCAAAAAATACAACTGGAACAAAAAGGCTGAACCTAGAAAGGCTCAGCCAGATAATAGCAACGCTATCGGACCAAACGATTATTCCTTGATAAGTTGCTCCTCAGCAGCGCTTGTCTCCGCTTCATCGTGATACTGTAAGTCAGAATAATATGATCGGAAATTAAACTGTCACTATATTTGAAGATCAAAAGTGTCAACCATTTTCAGGATGGGTCAATAACCCCTCTGGACAGGCCTTATATCAGGTTTCTGTTCGTCACGTCAAATCTTCGCCTTCAGCTTCCTTCAGATTCCATCTCGCAATGGACACCCTTGCTTTCGACTAGAGGATTCCGATCATTACGGCTCCTTTGGGACTCTCGCCCTTTGGCAATGAAGCATGCCCGGCACACCAATCAAAATGCGCATCTGGCGCTACCGCTTAGCGATAGAAAATCCAGAACCCAAATCATTTAAAACTAGCGAACATAATTATTTACTTGACTGCCAGTAAACAAAGAAAAATAGAGGAGGCAAAAAGAGTCGTCAATGGCTAAAATTCCAACTTTTTTAAAGATAGGACATATTCTGTAAGGTATTATTGGTGTCCTATGTGCCTCCTTATTGAAAAAACTTCTTTCCTAAAACTTCCTTCCCCCACTCGTTTTGCGGAAACCTATCAGTCCTAGCTTATGATAGATCGATTCCTCATCCATTTCCCGAACCTCGCCAACCTCGAATCCTTCAATGGTAACTTTCTCCATGGACCATCGCACCAATCGTAGCGTGGGATGCCCAACTGCCGCAGTCATCTTTCGGACTTGGCGGTTTTTACCTTCAATCAAAGTCAAGGAAATCCAAGTATCTGGTATTGAAGCTCGATATCGAATCGGCGGATTCCGATCAGGAAGTGCTGGAATGGGGTCTAGAGGTTTGGCAATTGCAGGCTTCGTCTCATAGTCGCGCCCGTCCACATTTATGGTAACGCCTTTGCCCAACCGCTTTAAGGATTCAGGTTCTGGTACTCCTTCCACTTGTGCATAATAGGTGCGCTGATGGCCGAATCGAGGATTGAGCAATTGATTGTTCAAAAACTTATCATCCGTGATGATCAGCAATCCCTCACTATCTTTATCTAACCGACCAACAGGATAGACAGATTTAGGAAAAGCAAAAAGAGAAGCCAATGTCAGCTCCTCTCCACTAAATTGGGTGACGTACCCAAATGGTTTGTAAATAATAAAATATTGTGACAAAATATGGTTGAATTAACTTCCGCAGCCTATACAATCGATGTGTGAGTCCATCGGCTTCACACCTTTAAGTTGCATTTCAAGATTGTGAATTTGGTCTTTTGCCTCCATGTCGGCAAACATGTCACCTACCAAAGTTGCTTTCAATTGCTCTATTTGGGCTCGCAATTCATTTTGTTGGATTTCACTCATGATTTGGTTGTTTAGGTACTTAGTAATCCGTTAATTTAGTCATCAAACTTGAAAAAGTCTTACAGTCTGATTAAGAACTTTACGACAAAAATGATTCCAATTGAAGCTAAGGGTTTTACATTTAAGTAAAGAAAAAATAATTTTATGTCTATCCAAGAATTGATACAGTTACGCAGAAAGCTTCATACAATGCCTGAGATCGCTTTAGAAGAAAAGAACACAGCTAAAGAAATTTTAGATTTTTTTAGCCAACTAAATCCCGATCAAACGATTACCAAGCTTGGAGGCGAGGGCTTGGCATTTGCATTCAAAGGGAAGAAATCAGGACCTCGAATCCTCTTTCGCTGTGAATTGGATGCGCTTCCAATAGAAGATTTGAAAGAAAGTACCCATCAAAGCCAGATCGTTGGCAAAGGACATCTTTGCGGACACGATGGCCACATGGCAATTATCTGTGGATTAGGAGAGCAATTGGCACAAAACCGACCCGAATCTGGAGAAGTAGTTTTACTCTTCCAACCGGCCGAGGAAACCGGAGATGGCGCAAAAGCAATTTTAGAGGATTCGAGATTTGGTGAAATAAGACCGGATTTTGCATTCGCCCTGCATAATCTGCCAGGCTATCCACTCCACCAAATCGTGATGCGCAAGGGAACATTTGCATCGGGGAGTACGGGAATGAGTATTTATTTGAAAGGCAAAACGGCACATTCTGCCCATCCAGAGGCGGGAATCAACCCTGCTCAGGCTTTGGCACGACTTATTCAAAAGCTTCCTGAATTGCCAAAAGAGTCCAGAGGATTTTCCTTATTGACGCTAATTCATGCCGAGTTGGGAAGTTTAGCTTTTGGAACAAGTGCAGGAAAGGCCAGTCTTAGTATGACCTTGAGAGCCTTTGACCAGCAGGATTTGAATGAATTGATTGAAAGAGTGAAGGAGCAAGCACTAGCCGAAGCAAAAGCAGAAGGATTGGAAGTGGCGTTTGGATTCGTGGAGCAATTTGCCGTTTCGGTCAATGACCAAACTCTGCATCCGATCGTGGAAAATTCTGCTAAACGCCTTGGATTGAGTTTGACCGAAAAACCTGAGCCTTTCCGATGGTCGGAGGATTTTGGCCTATTTTCTCAGGTTTGTCCTTCATTTTTGTTTGGGCTTGGGGCAGGAGAGACTTGTCCCCAACTGCATAAAGGCACCTATGATTTCCCGGATGAATTGATTGAAACTGGGGTGAGGATGTTTGGGGAGATAGCGAGACAAATAAATTGAAAAGTCAGTAATTACCCTAAAATTTTGTAAAATAAAATTAATTTGTTCTATATTTGAGAACTTTGTTTATGTCCGTATTCTAATTTTACAATGAAGCGAATAATTGCAAAAAGTACTCTTCGGGAATTTTGGGAAAAACACGCTGATTCCGAACAATACCTGAAGACATGGTATGACACAGCAAAAAGTGCCAATTGGCTGTCTCCTAACGATATCAAACTGACTTACAATAACGCAAGTATTCTGAAGAATAGCCGGATAGTCTTCAACATAAAGGGGAATTCTTATCGGATGATTGTCAAATTTAATTACGAAAAACAGTGGGCATTCATTCGTTTTATTGGCACCCATGCATAATATGACAAAATAGATGCAGATTCGATTTAAATGAATAGAATATGAAATTAAAACCTATCAAATCTGAACAAGACTACCGAGAAGCACTTGAGCGCTTGGAGGTTATCTTTGATGCGCCAATCGACTCAAAAGAAGGGGACGAGGCAGAAATCCTTTCGTTACTTATCGAGAACTATGAGAATGAACACTATGCCATAGCCGAACCCGACCCGATCGAAGCGATAAAAATCAGAATGGAGGAATTGAATATTCGCCAAAAAGATTTGGTCGGAATAATCGGTGGCAAAAGCCGTGTATCAGAAATTCTCAACCGTAAGAAAAAACTTACTGTCGATATGATTCGGGAATTGGAGCAGCTTCTTCAAATCTCGGCCTCGGTATTGGTAACCAATTATCAGCTTGATCCAAAATAAAAATTAGCGTGCTTCTACTTGAAATTATAAACCTCTGCTGAGGTTTGATTGGTTTACCGCTTTCATAACTTGTTAGCTTGTAACCTTTGTTATTAGCATATTCAAATTGCGATCTGGCGAAAACTATCCTCAACTTCATGAACCTACCTATGATTTCCCCGATGAACTCATTGAAACTGGGGTGAGGATGTTTGAGGGGATAAGCAAATTGAATAATAAATAAAAAAGCCGACTCTCGCCGGCTTTAAATCTCTTTCTAGAAATCCGAATAATCGGTAGGATAAAGTAACCGAGTGTCGTTTCGGGAAACTGTATTCTTATACTCTTCCATCTCTTTCATTTCAGCCCATTTGTAATCGGCGCCAAAAGCTTTCCAGTTGGCATCTCTTTTCTCCATGTTTTCGTGAGTAGTCAGATACATGAGATTTGGCATATCCGCTCCGGCGATCGTTTCGGCATAGAAAATAGGATTGAATCCCAATCTCGTAAAAATGCCCATTTCACCTGAGTTAAACATCTTCACTTTCTGCTTGTAAAGTTGTTCTGTGGCCGCTTCATAGCTTCTCAATTCATAGATCCGATCTTTCTTTGGACTGTTCAGTTGAGATGCTGCGAATTTCGGTTGACCCGTCATCGCCTGTAAAATTGCAGTTTCTATTCGTTTGTAAGGAGGATGATCAAAAGCTGCCTGAATGTAGGCCGCTCCTGCAGTTTGATATACTGGGTCTTTTGCAAGCTTGACATCCACAGACAAATAATCATCCATAGACTTGAATGGGGTCAGAACATACACAGTTTTTCCCGAATCTGGTTGTGAAGCAATTGGTTTGAAAACCCCAACAGTTGTAATTCCAAGCTTGTGAGCTGCTGGGAGGTATGCTTTTTCCAAATAGCTATCCAACATCGCGGCTTGGTCGGCATTTTCAATGTGATAGGTTTTTAATTCATAGATATCTCTTTTTTGAGCAAATAGACTAGAGCTCAAAAACATAAAGAACACTACACAAAGGATTGATAGGTTAGTAATGCGTTTCATTTATTTTTTTGGTTAAGAATAATCAGATGAAAAATAACCTATTATTTCGAGCCGAGCATCCTGCGCTAAGCTTCTTAAGAGAGATTTAAGGTACGCACTCCGGAAATGGTAAGCTCGAGACTACTCGGAAAAACCCTTTTCATTCACTATTTTCAGATTTAAAATATTAGGATAGCAGTTCAAGATTTCTGCCGACACCTATCTGTGCTTGACCAATACAATTGGACCTATAACTTAAAGAAGTTATGTTTATCTCGTTAAAAAACAGCAACTATCACGATTGATATCAGTCAAATTTTGGAAGATTAAAAAAGAGTTGCTGTTTTACATTCGCCACCGATAGCGTTTGAAGATCCAACTAGAAAATGAACAATGAAGCGAACTATTTTAATTAAGAATACAACGATTATAAATGAGGGGAAATCATTTCTCGCAGACGTATTATTGTCCGAAGGACTTATCCACCAAATTGGCAATATTGACATTGAACCCAACTATCAGGTAATCGACGGAACAGGCAAATACCTCTTTCCGGGGATTATAGACGGACAAGTTCATTTCAGAGACCCGGGACTGACACACAAAGGCGATTTATATACCGAAAGCAAAGCGGCTTTAGCAGGTGGCGTGACTTCGTTTATTGATATGCCCAATACGGTGCCGAATATTTTGACCGTTGAAAGCCTGAGAGAAAAGTATGACATTGCCTCCAAAAAATCTTTGGCAAACTATGGCTTTTTCCTCGGTGTCAATGCCGACAATATCGATGAAGTGATAAAAACTGACACCAGTCAACTTCTTGGGGTTTCTGATGACGGCTTGTACTTTACCAAAAAAGGAAACCTGCTGGCCGACAGTCCGGAAACGATGGAGAAATTATTTGCCAACTGCAAGTCAATTATTGCCATTCATTCTGAAAAAGAAGAGATTGTAGAAGCAAACGAGCAGGCTTTCAGAGAAAAATACGGAGAAGATATTCCGGCAAAGTTTCACCCTATCATCAGAAGCACCCAAGGCTGCTATGAAGCAAGCGTTCGAGCTATTGCTTTGGCTAAAAAGCATAATGCCCGACTGCATATTTTGCATTTGACTACTGAAGCAGAAACCCATTTGTTTCAAAACGATATTCCCCTTGAAGAGAAAAGAATAACCACCGAAGTATCGGTGCATCACCTTTGGTTTTCGGACAAAGACTATGACCGATTGGGGATGCTGATCAAATGGAACCCAGCAATAAAAACAGCAGAAGATAAAGAGGGCTTGCTGAAGGCGCTACTCGATGATCGGATAGATCTCATCACCACCGACCATGCCCCACATACTTTGGAGGAAAAGCAAAAGCCTTATTTTCAATCGATGTCAGGAGCACCGATGGTGCAGCATTCGCTCAACTGTATGCTGGAGTTTTATAAGCAAGGTCGAATTTCACTGGAAAAAATAGTGGAGAAAATGTGCCATAATCCTGCTATTCTCTACAGTATGGACAAAAGGGGATTTATCCGAGAAGGCTATTTTGCCGACTTGATCTTAGTGGACTTGAATAGCCCATGGACAGTGGCTAAAGATAATTTATTGTACAAATGTGGTTGGTCACCGCTGGAAGGCACTACATTTCAAACTGATATCAAACAAACTTTTGTGAATGGAAATCTGGTGTATGACCATGGACATTTCAACGAAGAAATAAAAGGGATGGAATTAAAAGTAAAATCAAAACCAAATCAAGGAGGTTGAAACGGTATGTTCCAAGGCCGAAAATTAGTCATCGCTACCAAGCATCAAAAAGAAAAAGTGATTGCTCCGCTCTTGGACAGTGCTTTGGGTGTGGTTTGCTTTGTCAATGAAAGTTTTGACACGGATACTTTAGGAACTTTTACTGGTGAGATTGAAAGGGAACTTGACCCTATAGCAACTGCTAGGAAAAAATGTCTTTTGGCCATGGAACTGAGCAACTGCGATTTGGGCGTTGCCAGTGAAGGCTCCTTCGGTCCACATCCTTCCCTGTTTTTCGTAAGTGCTGACGATGAGTTCTTGATTTTTATTGACAAGAAAAACAAGTTGGAAATCATCGTCAGGGAACTCAGCACGGAAACGAATTTCAATGGCCAAGAAATTGAAAGTGAAACTGATCTTTTAGAATTTGCCCAGTCCGTACAGTTCCCTTCTCATGGACTAATACTCCGCAAGTCAAAAACTGATAACAGCCATATCATCAAAGGGATTACAGACCTTGACCAATTGAAGGAAGCCTTCAAAACACTGCTTGAAAAATCTAACTCCGTCTACGCAGAAACAGATATGAGAGCAATGTACAATCCCGCTCGTATGCAGGTCATTGAAGCTGCAGCCCAAAAATTACTAGCCAAAATAAATGCTGTATGCCCCCAATGCAATACACCGGGCTTTGGGATTACAGATGCTAAAAGAGGATTGGAATGCAGCTTATGCGGTTCAGCAACCAATTCAACATTGAGCTATCGCTACGTTTGCCAGCATTGTCAATACACGAAAGAAGACATGTATCCTCATGGCAAAACAAGCGAAGACCCCAGGTATTGCGACTATTGCAACCCCTAATTATCTGGAAAGAATTAAAACAAAGCAAGCAAGATGGTATAGAGTTAATTCAGCTAAATCTTGAAATTAAATGTCTTAGTTTTGAACAAGTCAAGTACTAAACCGAAGATTAAGTACCTTCAGAATCAACGTCTAGCCATACACCAACCTTTGGCAAACATTCATATGGGAGATTGTGTTAAGGCACCGCGAGGCACAAATTTGAAGACTTGCTCCAAATAGGTAAAAAAGCTGACTCTATCGAATCGGCTTTTTTACTAATCAAATCAGTGGACTTTAGTCCTTTTTTTGGCTTCTTTAACCTTTAGACTATGGAACTTATAGCCAGCGGAGATAGTGAAGGATTTCCATCTATTCTCGAATTTATAATTCTCTCCTTGAATAGCTATATCTCTTGAATACAATGAATTTGCAGTCCATCTTGCCCATACCACTACTCGCTCAGAATACTCGAGCGAAGTTCCATACACGTAGCTCATCGTAACTGGAAGCGGAGCAGAAGTCAACGAGTTGGTAACTATTGCTGCCGCTGGCGCATCCTTAAAATTGGATTCTGGTTGATCTTTTACAAAGTTAATGGTAGCTTTTACTCCCCCAAATACGATGAATTGAAACTTATTTAATCTGACTATTGAGAACTGTGGAAGTATCTCAAAAGATAACCGATTAATAGCCATACTTGGCGCTTTTACTACAGGACAAAACAAACATTCTTTGACTGAATTATACATCAAATAGAATACAGCAGACGTAGTGAAATTTAATTTACTATGCAAAGAGAACCTGTTCGATAATGAAAGCTCAAAAAAACCTCCAATTACTCTACTATCAAATGACTCATTACCATTAGGAATCACAACACTATCGAGCTGGTGAACCCCAAAATCATTCTGAAAGGTCCTCCCGAATTCTAATCCGAAGGAATTCTTTTGGGAAAATGCCATAAATGACACGAAGAAAAAGAAAACCACTAAAACTATTCTATATAAAATCATAAAAAAATACGTTCTAAACTCACTAATAAGTGAATTATTTAAGTTAGAAATAAATGACTTCTGATTCTCCCTTTGATAGCTTCAATAAGAAAATTGAAGTCGCCATCGAATTGTTCATCTGCTTTTTTGGTCATAAAGAACAGCACTTCGGAATCCCCCATACTTGCTGCAATGTTTTTGGCAACTTTAGAAGCCAATACATCTTTTACTGTACTCCTGACTAGCTTAACTTTTTCAGTTTTGTGCGAGTAAATGTGGATCGGGATTACCGGATATTTCTTCCTGACAGCTCCAAAGCAAAAAAGTAAGGGCGTAAAAACTGAGCGCTCGATAAACTAGATCCATTAAGAATCTACGTTTTTGTGTTTTCATAACATTTAAATTTTATTTCTTAAAACTAGGTTGTCATAACCATAAAAAAAATACCAAGTATTGGGTATTTATGGCCTGTTGTGAAGAAAATTTCACTTAAATACACAAAAGACCGACTCTTTTGAGTCGATTTTTACTTTCTCCAAATCCGAAGATTTATAATCTTTAAACTAACTAGCCACCAGTTTTGGCTATATGGAGTTCTCTTTTCAGATCAAAAATTTTAAAGATAAAGTTTCAGGAATACTGCCTACCCCTATTGGTGTTTGACCAATACAATTGGAAATAGAACTAAAAGAAGTCGTGTTTAAATAATCAAAAAAACATCAGCAATAACTGTTAATACATGCTAAATTTAGGAAGATATCAACCACCGTTATGAATTAACAATCGTGGTCCGTACGGTAAAAGACAAAATAGCGTTAGTTTTGAACCGTGATAAGTCAGTTAAGGAAAAGCGTATTTACCAAAACCCTTTGGGGATTGATGGGACTTTACTTGCTCAACATAAGTGTTGACTCGCCAGACCCTAATCCTGAATATATTCCTGAAGATCTATCAATCAACGACCAAGAAAGCATTATTGAAGTAGTGGTTGAAAAAATTCTAGGCTTTGAAGATGCCCTCGAAGAGTATGACGACCATGACTCAGAAGACCACAACAAGAAAAAACCAGTTGAGATAGTTGTTTTTGCTCAGCAAATTATTGATTCGATTACTAAAGAATCAATCATTGAGACGACAAAGGAGCAATTCACAGACTATAATCCTTATTTGGCAAGCGGCTTTCAAAAGCTCGATACTCCTCCCCCCAAGATTTGATTTGTTTTACTAGTTGACTAATTCCGATTGCCAAAAGGCAGCAGGATGATTTCATGCTTTTTAAAAAAACAAATCAAAAATGAACATAAAAACATCGCTGATGCTAATAATACTATTGGCATCTTCAACCTATTCGATTGGTCAAATTTCCAAGTCTGATAAGGACAGTATTTACATCAAACAAGTAGAAGACCGCAAGGAGCCCGATAAAGTGCTACACGCTGAACCACTCTACATTGACCTAATACGTGATTTGGGTGCAAGGAAAGGAGAAAAAGAATGGAACGTAGGTTTAGGTCTGACGGACAATTTGAAGTTCGATTCTTATGAAGCTTTGATAGAATATGAGTGGGCTCCCATAGATAGACTGGGGCTAGAAGTGGAATTGCCGTTTACTTTTTATTCACCTGTAAATGGTGCTGAGAAAGATTCAATTCCTTCTAATAACCTACAAAGTATTAAAATTGCCGCCCAATGGTCATTCTTTGTAAGTGAGACGATGGCAACGTCAATGGCAATTGGTTATATAAACGAGTTTGTGCTGTCCGACTTTAGAAACTTTGGTCAGCCCTTCATTAAAGGAAATGTCTATAATCCATTCTTGGTAGTCGCTAAACGCTGGGGCACAAATTTTCATTCCTTGATTTACACAGGTCCAATGATTGAACAGAATTACAGTACCAGCAAATTTCATACGACTTATGACATCAATACAAGTTTTCATTATATGATTTCAGGTACTAGAAATTTTATTGGTGTTGAATTCAACAAAACTCTCGACAAAAGCAGATTTGATATGACCATGAGACCTCAAATGCGCCTTGAAATTGCTGATGACCTACTAATTGGAATAGTAGTAGGGATTCCTGTAAGTAGAGAAGAGGAAAGATTAAGCTCTTTTATAAGACTGATATGGGAACCCAAGCATAAATAAAATATCGAAACCAATCCTAAACGACCGTGAACCATGAGCTCCAGGCCGTTTACACCTTCTATTATCTGGGGTAATCGCCTATCCTGATTTATATCGGGTCTCTCGCATTTGAGGGGTTTTGTTAAAGAGTATTTGCATCCAAAGGTGTTTGTGAATGTCTCGCATTTAAAACTTGATGAATAATCCCTTTGTGACCAATACTCTTCTAATAAATACCAATTTTGATGCCATCGCTGCTAACAAATGATTTACCCTTTCTTCACAAAAAAAGCCGGTTATTATACCGGCTCTTTCAATATCAATTTTCAGAATTCTTACTTCTTCTTCGCTTCTTTCATTGGGTTGCTTCCCGAAGCTGCACCACGTGCGCCACCTGATTGCTTATATAGTTCGAAGCGGCTTGGCTGGAATTTTCTCGGCCAATAGTTGCTGCTCTCATCGATGTCGGCTGTCTCACGATTTGGATCCAGCACGAGCTTCACTACTTGTTTTTTCTTCGCAAAGACTTTGCTGACTTCCGTTTCATTCTTTCTCCAGATCTCTACCGGAATCTTCTCCATTTCGGTAGTTCCGTCAGCGAATTGCCACTCCAGTATAATCGGCATCACCAATCCACCTTCATTTCGGAATTTCACCTCATAGAAGTTCATGTTGCTATTCAGTAATTCCTTCTCTTTTGGACTTAGACTAGCCATAAACTTCTTGTAGGAACCCTCATCCGAAGGAGTCACTTGGAAAGGGTTGTAAGTTGCGTAGAAATCTTTGGTAGCAGGATCTGCTTCGACAAAGGTCTGTGGGACTTCCTTTATATTCTTAGATCTCGATACATAGGTCTCCCCTCGATCAGCTACCTTTTTCTTCTCCGCAGCTTTCTCAGTAGGAGTTCGGTTGTCCAGCTTATACCAGGCTACATGTTCGATAGAAATATCCACCGCTTCAGTTCCGTAGAACCAACCTCTCCAGAACCAATCCAAATCAACCGCCGAAGCATCTTCCATCGTACGGAAAAGGTCCTCCGGAGTCGGATGCTTAAACATCCATCTTCTCGCATATTCTTTGAACGCATAATCAAACAGCTCACGACCCATAACCGTTTCACGCAGGATATTAAGCGCAGTAGCTGGCTTCGCATAGGCATTTGGGCCAAATTGGATGATATTTTCTGAATTGGTCATAATCGGCTCCAGCATATTCTTTTCGCTTCTCATGTAAGGGACGATCTTATGCGCAGCACCTCTTCGAGAAGGATAGTTGCGGTCCCACTCCTGCTCCGCCATGAATTGCATAAAGGTATTCAAGCCCTCATCCATCCAAGTCCACTGACGCTCATCTGAGTTGACAATCATCGGGAAGAAGTTGTGCCCCACTTCATGGATAATCACAGAGATCATTCCGTTTTTGATCGCTTCAGAGTACGTACCATCCGAATCAGGACGACCGTAGTTAAAGCAAATCATCGGGTATTCCATTCCGTTTGCAGCCTCCACAGAGATAGCTGTTGGATAGGGATAGTCAAACGTATGTGCAGAATAGGACTTGATCGTGTGAGCCACTACTCGAGTAGAGTATTGTCCCCAAAGTGGATTGGCCTCTTTGGCATAGTAAGACATCGCCAGTACATCTTTCCCGCCTTGCTTGACGGCCATGGCATCCCAGATAAATTTACGGGAGGACGTCCAAGCAAAATCGCGAACGTTCTCAGCTTTGAATTTCCAAGTCTTCTTGGCAGTAGCTTTGGATTTCTCCAATTTCTCCGCCTCAGATTGGGTACGGATGACTACGGGCTTATCAAAAGTTTTCTTTGCGGTATTCCAGCGATCAAATTCTGCAGCCGAAAGTACTTCCTCAGGGTTCTGAAGTTCGCCAGTCGCGCCGACCATGTGATCTGCGGGCACAGTGATGTGTACTTCGTAATTTCCAAAAGCCAAAGCAAACTCACCGGAACCAATGAATTGCTTGTTTTGCCAGCCTTCAAAATCGGAGTAAACTGCCATTCTTGGAAACCATTCTGCCATCGTATACAGGTAATTACCATCACCTTCGAAGTATTCATAGCCCGGACGACCACCGATAAAGCCCATTCTGTCATGAATATTGAACGACCAATCGATCGCAAATTCAAAGGATTCCCCAGAATTCAACGGAGCAGGAAGGTCCACTCGCATCATCGTTTGGTTGACCGCTACTTTCAGCGCTTTACCATCTTTACCTTTCACGTCCAATACTTGATACGCATAGTCTTCGGTATGCCAAAGAATTCCTTGAAGCCCCTTAAGGGTCATTCCTCGACTAATAGTCGACTCTGTTCCTTTTGGGGTTTCGGAATCTTTTCCACGCTGATTTTGCTCCAGCTGCACCCAGATATAGGTCAATTGATCCGGAGAATTATTTACGTAAGTAATTGTCTCGGAACCTTTGATGGATTGATTGTCGTCGTTGAGTTCGACTTCGATCACATAGTTGGCTTGTTGCTGCCAATACATATGACCAGGAGATCCAGAAGCAGTTCTATAGACATTTGGGGTTCGAAGCATCGTTCCCAATTGCTCAAAACGCTCCCCATGATTTTGCATGGATCGCTGCTGCGCAACTCCTGCAAAGTTGACCGAAAGTGCCAGTGCGGCTAATATTCCTATTTTTTTCATGTGTTTATATTTTTTTTCAACGGCCAGATAGAATCTCGCGTTGATTGTAATCTTTTTCCTTCGCGACGTTTTCGTCATGCTTGATTTCATATCAATTTATTCTTTTTCAATCTCTTTTTTGTAATCTCTAGTCTCAAATCTATTGTCTCTAGTCTCAAATTCATCGGACATCCGACATCCAACACCTAACATTCTTCCTCACCAAAACTTCGTATCTATCATCAACATCATTGCAATTCCCAACACAAAGGCTGAAATGATCAGCGTCCATTCTCTACGCTTCACTCCAGCCAGACCCACCAAGATGGAAGTAACTAAAATGAAGATTCCCACAATCACCAATTGCCCAACCTCTAAACCAATATTGAACGCCAGTAGTGGCTGCCAAATTGCGGCTTCCTTGCCGAGTAAACTTCGCAAATAATTCGAAAATCCCAAGCCATGGATCAAGCCAAAGAAAAGTGCTAAGGCATAATTTATAGTCACTCCTTTAACAGAAACCGGTTTAGGACGAAGAATATTGGTGAATGCGGTAATCGCGATCGTAACTGGAATGAGAAACTCTATCCAATCATTATTTACTTGGACGATCTTGAAGGTGGCCAAAGCCAGCGTGATGGAATGACCAATGGTAAAAGCGGTAATTAAAATTAATATTTTCTTCCAATCTCTTGGAATAAAAGCAGCACAAAGTGCTAAGACAAATAAGATATGGTCAAAGCCTTTGAGATCAAGGATATGTTGGATTCCTAAACGAAAATATAATTCAAACGAATTCATAGGGGTAATTAAACTTCGAAAGAAGTAGATTGCAACAATAATACAGGATAAATCCCAAAAAAAAACACCTTCTTACATCAAATGCATCATCTTTCCACTGTGCTGATTTACTTGGGATGGCTGGTTTCTTTCCATCCATTTTTCATCAGCTTGACCGAAATACGTCAAAATTCCAATTCGAAAAATCTGGAAGTCGCTCAAAAGATTTTTTGGGATGATCTGGAAGTATCACTTTCCGCTTATCACAACGAGTCTTTCGATATTTTGAATTCCAAGGATGGAAAAAACCTCAGTGAAAAGATCGGAACTTACCTGACCAGTCACTTCGAAATCTCGGTAGATGGGAGGAAAGTGAGTCTAAATTACCTTGGTTTTGAGGTAGAAGAAGATGCGATTTGGGCTTA
>JBDNIP010000037.1:0-3642 GCA_041688245.1 Algoriphagus sp. | reverse complement strand
TATAGATCTGACCTAAAGTGGATCCTACAAAAGCAGAAGCTGCACCAAGGAATGCAATCACCCACATCCAAAAGATCGCTCCAGGACCGCCCATGGCAATTGCGGTGGCTACTCCGGCAATATTTCCAGTGCCTACTCTTCCTGAAATAGCTATGGCAAATGCCTGGAATGAAGAAACACCCTCCTTTGAAGATTCACCACTAAACAAGAGAGTGACCATTTCTTTGAGGTAAGTCACTTGCAAAAAGCGGGTGGCGATAGAAAAATAAACTCCTGCTGCCAAGCATAAAAAAATCAATACGTCACTCCAAATCACTGCGTTGATTGCCTCAATTATTTCTTTCATGTTGGTTCAATTTCCTTAGGTACGGATTAATAAAGTTCAAATAATATAATCCTTTGAACTGGAAAGAAAAGAAAAATAAGGCAAATAACTCAGTAGAATAGCATAAATAGTAGAGTAGAGTCAGACTTCAAAAGGGGGAAATTCCTAAAGATTAGGCTAGAAACACCTAAGTTGAAGCTGCTAACAGAACCTTCACTGCGCCTGTAAATTCTAAAAATTCTCTCTGGTAAAATTAAGGTAGTTATATGGAGAACCAATGATCTTGGGTAAATTTTGAATAAAAAAAACTCCTGAAGTTTAATTCATGAGTTTTTAATCCGCTGTGATAGTCCGTGTCGGGTATCGGGAGAATCTAAGGCCTCAGTGCCTGTTGTAAGTCCTGATCAGAACGAAATTATAGACTTAAAAAAAGTGCTGAAAGAAGCCCATACGAGCGGGATATCTTAAAAAAGGCCGTAAGTATCTTCTCCAAAAGCGACAATAAATACTGTGTATATCCGCAACTGCACCAGTAAAAATCAAAAAGCAGCTTAAAATATCGTGAACAAAGCATTACTGGTACTTCTTCCGATGGCTATCGGAACGTCACCGCGGCCCACCGTAGCGGGCCTGCCTCGCTGTGGCGGGCCTGCTCCCAGTTGAGCAAAGAAAATTAGTTTAGTGGCATAATTGCGAATAATCATAATAAATATTCGGGTTTACGGAAGACCACCAGAGAGAATCTGCTGTTGAGAAGATGTATCAGGTTTTTGAAGTGTCCAGAAGTACCTATTACGACTGGCTAAACCGTAAACCTTCTAGGTTAAGTCGTGAAAATGAAGTGCTAAAAGCTGAACTTGTGGATCTGCATCAGCAGCGCAAAGGCGGACTAGGAAGTCCTAAACTCACCCTTAAACTGAAATATGGAGGTTTTCAGGTAACTCGACTGATGAAACAACCGGGAATAAAAAGTATCAGCTACAAAAATTCAGAGTGATCACAACAGATTCCAACCATGCATATATTCCATTGGAGAACTTGCTAAACAGGGATTTCACAGCATCGGAACCTGGTAAAAAGTGGGTATCGGAACTTGCCTATGTTAGCACACTTCAAGGATGGCTCTACCCAACTGTCATCATGGATTTGTTACCGGAGAATCATCGCATGGGCTATGAATGAGACAATGGAGGCTATCTTGCATGTATAAATGCCGCTTTCAAAATGGCCATTGGAAACCGTCCGATGAGCCCATTTAAGCTGATTTTCCACTCAGATAGCGGAATTCCTAGGCCAATTCAAAGTATATAAAGTAGACCAGAGTATGGAGAGAGAAGTGAATTGCTGGGATAATGCTACAGCTGAAAACTTCTTCAAAATCATCAAGTCGGAAATGATCCATCATACAAACTATGTAGACCGAGCCCATGCCAGAGCTGAAATATTTGAGTAGTACGCAGCAAGGGATGCATTAAATCAGTTTCAAACCGAGCCTAAAATATTGTCCAGTTTTTTGCAGCAAATCCACACAATAAAAATTCAAAAAGCTAGACTTTCCATATTTTGAAATATTACTTCCAGCATGACTAATTCAGCTTTCGGTAGATTAGCACCTCACTGCCGACGGAGGTAGGAAGCTAAACCTTTTTGATGGGCTGTATATTTTCACTAATAAAACCCGAATGCTTGAGAATCCGGAAAGGATAGACTCTAGTTCATAATGTGGGTATTTTGCAGGTATCAGCTTAACAGGTCATTGAAAAAATCCCCTGACTGATCCTGCTATTTCTTAGCTGACAAAAGTACAGTCCATTTGAGATATAGTGGATCACTGTTTCACAGAAATCCTAGGAATAGAATAATTAAGGACATGGTAAGATTGGACTTTGAGGGAAATAATGATCCAAAAAGAAAACTGATATAAATTCACAAGTGATCCTGGATAACTATCCTTATAAGCTTCCTAAATTAGTTGATCTAAGAGTAGTTTTGGTAAAATCTTATTGACCTATATTATATCTTTTAATTAACATAAAACATCTTTTTATTTAATAACATGCTGCAAAATAGGTTTTGAAACAATATTATTTGTCCATAATTTATTATTCACATAAATTCCGTTGTTGGAATAAGTTTAATTGCTGTTCAACACATTTTTGTTTGATTATATGACCCCGTCAATTTGACTTGTAGAAAAAAAAAGTAATATTTTATGGTTAATATTAGTAGGCACATGTGGCTGTTTGTACCGCTCTATCGAATGCGTTCCTGCAATAATCGCTCGGAGCAGCGTATGTTGTTTGTATTGATTTTTTCTGTTACTAAATAGATTTTCAGTTATGAGAAGCAGGCTTTTTTTAGGTGTCTATTTATTTTTGTTTTGGAATTCCGTTGAAGCAGTTTCATTCCCTGAGTACGTGAATGCCAATTTGTCGGGAGAGAATTTTACTTGCGATGTATTGTCTCCAGTCCTGCCTGAAGGTTTGTCTTACTTTTCTTCTCAAGAGTTTGGTATAACTATAAAGGCTGATTTTCCTGATGATCTTCCACCATCCGGCGATTACGAGATTGTATGGTTTGACAGCAAAGGAATTGAATTAGCGATCACGGATTCATATACCGTGAATAGGGAATTGCCTAGAGGGCTGTATTCTTTTAGTGTAGCTATCCGAGATAAATCGGATGGATGTCTAAGCCCACCTGTTAATTTTGAGGTCACCGTGGATTCGATTACGATAACTCTAGAGGACTGCGCCATTGCAGAATCTTTTAAGATCAGTGCCGCATTTTGTAATACCTGTGAAGTCATAAATCCCGATGCAGCTGTAGATGCTGATCTGAGTACGTTTTCAGAGATTAAAGCAGTCCAGAATACCTTTCCTGGTAGTTTTATATATCAAGAACTTGGTTTCCCCATCGTGGGTAATCGAGGCGATAGCGTTCAGGTCTTTTTATCCTTTCCAGGTTTTCCGGATGCTTTGCCACCGGATCTTTCTTCTATCTCGATTACCCTATATAATGGAACAGCTAAGGTTGGTAATGAATATTTTCTCAATTCTCCCGATGTAAGTATTAGAAAAGAGTCAGGACTATATTCGTTTACCGTATTTGCGGATGTAGGCGCAAGTGTAGAATATGAACGAGTAAGAGTTACAAATTATGCTTCTCGACCAGCTTTTATTGCGACCGTCCGGGCTCACTTCGCGGAGATGTTTTTTGCTATTCCAACACTCCCTCCAAATCCCATTATAATCTGTGATGGAACATCCACTAGAATAGTAGCTACTCCGGGAGAAAATACATTTCTCAGATGGTAT
>JBDNIP010000351.1:0-3528 GCA_041688245.1 Algoriphagus sp. | reverse complement strand
TGCTTGATTGGTAGTCCGAGTAGTCTCGGTTACTGGAGCAGTTTGCTTTTTCTCTTCTTGTTTTGGTTCAGGTTTGACTTTTACCTGTTGTGACTTTTCGACCGGTGCTTGATTAACTGCAAGTGAAGCGACTTTCATTGCCGATTCGGATTTTACTTCGGGTATACTGACCACGGTTGCATTGGGAATTACTAGTGGTTGACCGACACTAAGGTCGTTTCCTTTCAATTCATTTGCTTTCATCAGCTCATCCACAGCCAAACCATATTTTTTAGATATCGAAAAAAGTGTTTCTCCCGCTAATACGCTATGCAGGCTTATTCCTGTCGGAAGTGAAGATTTGGAAATAAATGGAACTCTGATTGTTTGGCCAATTTTTAATCCAGCCTTTAGTACCTCGTTGGCATTTACAATATCTCCGACAGATGCTTGATATCTTCTTGATATTCCGAAAAGAGTTTCTTTTTGATCTACCTCATGGAGAATATAGGAACGATCACCCGCTCGCTCCATGCGAAGGGAATCAAAAGTTGAAGCTTTGATATTTATAGAAAAACCAAAAAGAATAAAAAGGGTTATCCAAAGGCAAGGATGATGTGAAGTCTTATATCTCATAGTTTAATATGATTTAGAGTGATTTTAAAAGCTATTGCTGCCAATGTAAAGTAAAGTTCACCAAAACAAGAATTATGCTAGAAACACATTCCCCAAGCTGTATCCCTTAAAATATATGAAATCGTTTTTCCCTGTAAAAACAAGGGTTTAAAAAGAGTAATTCGTATATTTTCTACTGCAAAAGACATATTCAATGAAAATTATTTTATCACAAGTCCTAATCCTTATTCTCCTTTCAATGGGGACTGTTTTTGCTCAGAACTCATCCAGTGAGACGAAAAAAGTATTCATTTTTAAAATTGATGAAGATATAGATCCGGGAATGAATCGACGGGTGAAACTTGCTCTGGAAAAAGCTGTGGGAGTCTCGGCAGACTTGATTATTATCGAGATGGATACTTTTGGAGGTGCGGTAAATGATGCGGATGATATTCGGACCATGATCTTGGAATCCACCATTCCGGTTTATGTCTTTATCAACAAGGACGCCGCCTCAGCGGGAGCATTGATATCAATTGCTACTGACAGCATTTACATGGCCCCCGGGTCAAGTATCGGAGCGGCAACAGTAGTGAATGGCACAGATGGTGCAGCTGCTCCCGATAAGTATCAATCCTATATGAGATCGATGATGCGAAGTACAGCTGAAGCTAAAGGAAGAGATCCTCAAATTGCAGAAGCGATGGTGGATGAAAAGCTAGTTGTTGATGGAATTAGTGAAGCAGGCTCTGTGATTACTTTTTCAGTGTCGGAAGCTATCAAATATGGCTTTTGTGATGGAGAATATGCTAGCATTGATGAAATACTCAAGGTGCAAAATCTTCAAAATGCTGAAATTATTGATTATGAGGAAGACCAAATCGAACAGGTTATATCGCTCTTTTTAAATCCACTCATCAGCGGATTTTTAATCTTACTTATTATCGGTGGGCTCTACTTTGAATTACAGACCCCGGGAATTGGATTCCCCTTGCTTACCTCCATTATCGGGGTTACTTTATATTTTATCCCCTTTTACTTAAATGGGTTGGCAGCAAATTGGGAGATCATGGTTTTTGTAGTTGGAGTCATTCTGCTGGCAGTTGAACTATTTGTAATTCCTGGTTTTGGGGTTTTTGGGATTTTGGGGATAATTTGTATTTTCGGATCACTGGTTTTAGGCATGTTACCTAATCAAAACTTTAATTTTGAATTCGTACCTGAAGGAGATTTGTTTGGAGCACTTCTCACAGTAATTATTGCTTCGATCGCTTCAGTCGGAATTGTATTTTGGATCACTCCAAAAGTCAATGAATGGGGAGCTTTCAAAAGTATTTCTTTAGCTACAACCCAGAAAAAATCAGATGGCTATACTTCAAGTTTTTATCCAGAAAGTCTAAATGGGAAAACTGGAGTAGTTCATTCAAGACTTCGCCCAAGTGGTAGAATTCTAATTGATGGAGAAATGTTTGATGCCTACTCTCGAGGTGAATTTGTCGAGCAGGGAGAAAAAATCATTGTAATTTCCACAGAGGGAACTTCCCTAAGAGTGAAAAAACACGAGGCTTAAAAGTTTTTGGTACTTTGCGCCATGAATTCACCTCAGACCATTTATGAGATTCCAGGTCAGGATCAGATCGATCAACATACTTCAGACTTTTACCGAAAAGTAAATTTGAAGCCTAATTTAAGAAGTCTTTATCCTGATAATCCAGTAAAAGCTCAAGTACGTTTAGCCTTGTTTTTGAATCAAGCATCTGGAGGTCTTCAAACCTATTTGGAACAGCTCGGCCATCCTAGGTTGCGAATGAGCTGTTTCAAATGGGAAGTTAATACTCAAATAATAGCCCTTTGGTTAGAAGCAATGTTTGCTGCTGTGAACAAGCAAAGTTTGGAATCAGTCCTCAAAGCTACTTTGTCGCGCTATTTCACCAATCCAACCACCTACCTGATCAGGCATGCGTAAGCTATTACAAGTCTGCTATACAGCTTACGCAGGAATATTATTTTTACTTTCATTTTTAATTATTTTCCCATTTTTATTACTCTGTATCTGGATCCCCGGATTCAAAAAATTTGGAAGAAGGATTAATCGTTATTGGGCGAGAACTTATTTTAATTTGATCTTTTTACCTGTAGAGATCAGACAAGATTATAAACTCGAAAAAGGAAAAGGCTATATATTTTTAGCCAATCACTTCAGCTACTTAGATATTCCAATGATGGGTTTCATCCCTGGAGATGTGCTTTTTGTGGGGAAAGCTTCTATCCGAAAGGCTCCACTGTTTGGATACTATTTCAAGAATCTTCATATCGCAGTGGATCGTGAAAGAGTGAAAAGTCGCGCTGATACCATGAGAAGGGCTGGTGAAGCGCTTGCCCAAGGAAGTGGGATTATTCTTTTTCCGGAAGGAGGTATCTACACCAAAGCAGTACCTCAAATGATTCCTTTTAAAAATGGGGCATTTCGTATTGCCTTAGACAAACAAATCGCTATTGTACCTGTCACGTTAGCTTATAATCATCTAATTTTGCCAGATAACGGGAAATTCCTCCTTCATTGGAGAAGGGCCAAAATGCACATACATCAAGCAATAGTGCCAGAAGAAAATGACACTGAGGAAAGTCTAAAAACTAAATGTTTTCAGGTCATTCAAGATCAGTTAATTCAAGACAATCAGTTATCATGAAAATAGATAAAGAATCCATTAAGAAAATTGCCCATTTGGCTCGTTTGGAATTTGACGAAAGTGGCGCCGAAAAGATGTCAAAGGATATGAGCCAGATTCTAGACTGGGTTGAGAAATTGAATGAAGTAGATACCGCAAGTGTGGAGCCGCTAATCTCTATGTCCTCTGAAGTGAATGATATGCGGGAGGATAAAGTGGCAAATCAACTCGATCATGAGTCAGCACTTAAAAATGCTCCAAAAAG
>JBDNIP010000350.1:0-22198 GCA_041688245.1 Algoriphagus sp. | reverse complement strand
GCCGGGAACTCCATCTCCGAGATTTGCGTCCAAGACAGTTCCTCTAACGGTTCTGTCCTGTGCGTTAGCAACCAGACTGACACTGAGAATCAGTGTCAATGCAAGAAGCAACTTCTTTAATTTTTGTAAATAATTTCGCATAGGGTTTTTTGTTTGATTGAAAAATGAAATAGGCACGAGCACTTATTATCCGATTCAAATTGTGGTATATATTTTAATTTTGCAATTCTTAACATTTGCACTACTGTGATCTTAAAAAATGGCGATTTAATAAATTAATATATATTTTAAGGAATTCTTAACAATCCGTTAATAATTAGATATTAATCGTAATGGAAATCGATTTCCATTTACAGAAAATTAAAAAATCAAGTCTTTTTTAATTGTTTGAAAATTTATTTCTTTTTCTCAAACTGCCCTAGTACTCTGATTTGACATTTTTAAAAAATTTACAGAAGTCTTTATTTTCAAAAAATAAATTGGAAAAGATATTATTTGTTTAGCCATGATTTCTTTATGTCATATCGATACAAATTTTTCAATTTGATAAAACATCTTAAAACTTTGTAACTGACCCCGCGTATTCTTCGGAACTCCTTAATTTTCCTTTTAAATTCTATTTTCATGTGGATAATTCAGCCAAAAGCTAGCTTCTTAATTTTATTTTTTCTTCTTGTAGGAGAGACTACACTTTTAGCACAAGGTATTAGAGGCGTAGTCAAAAACAATGAAGGGGAAATACTTCCATATGCCTCCGTTTATATTCGAAATCTGGGTGATGGCGTACCTACAAATGTGGAGGGGAGATATGAGTTGAAGCTGAAGAAAGGGGTGTATGATGTGCTTGTTCAGTACCTAGGCTATCAGTCTAAACTTGAGACGGTGATCATTGCTGATGAAACATGGAAAGAAGTAAATTTCGAACTGGAACCTCAAGTTTATACGCTGGGGACGGTTGAGGTGAATGCCGGTGCAGAGGACCCTGCATTGACCATTATGAGAAAAGCCATTGCTAAGGCAAAATACCATCGACTGCAAGTACAGAAATATTCGATGACTGTCTATCTCAAAGGTACTGGTCAATTGACAGATGCGCCATTTTTCATGAAAAAGACCTTAGAAAAGGAAGGTCTTAAATTGAACGAGGCTTATACTTCTGAATCTGTTTCCAGAATCACCTTTACTCAACCTAACAAAGTGGAAGAAAAAGTCATATCGATCCGAACAAATGGTGACAATCAATCCACGTCTCCTGCACCGTATATTCAATCGAGTTTTTATCAAGAGAAAATCAATAACATTATTTCACCCTTGTCTCGAGCGGCCTTTCAATATTACCGCTTCAAATATGAGGGAAGTTTCTTTGATCAAAATGTGCTGGTAAGTAAGATCAAAGTCACCCCACGATCGAGAGGTGAGCAAGTGTTTGAGGGTTATATCTATATCATTGAGGATTTATGGGCGATTCACAGTTTAAATCTTCAGACTTCTTACCTCGGATTTGAGATTCAAGCTACCCAGCAATATGCACTGGTAGCAGAAAACGTATGGATGCCGTTGACTCACCAATATAAGTTTGGAGGAAAAATATTCGGCTTTGAAGGCAATTTCAAGTACTTAGCCTCTACTCGGGAATATGACATTACGCTTAATCCAGACTTGAAAGAAGTACCTCAAATTATTGATGAAACAGTTCAAGATGTTCCTGCTTCTGCCACGGAATTTAAAAAGTCAGTTTCTGCTTTGGAACAACTTTCGAGTGAGGAGCCAATGACTCGAAAGGAATATCGAAAGCTTTTGAATGAATATGAAAAAGAATCACTCAAGGAACAAAAAGAACCTGATGTGATTGTGGAAAGATACTATAAAGTAGATTCCTTGGCCAAAAAATACAATCAGAACTATTGGGATAGCATTCGACCAGTGCCGCTAACAGATCAGGAAGTTCTAGGATACTCCCGAGATGATAGTATTGCGGTGATTGAAGCTGCCAAAGTCAGCGAGATAGATTCTGTTGCCAAAAAAGCAAGGAGAAAATTAAAGCCACTGGACTTTATGAATGGAGGCTCGTACAGTTTCGGGAAAGGGGTTTCTATCGGTTTTGATCAAAACTGGACCAAAATGTCATTCAATACAGTCGAGGGTTGGAAAGTTGGAATGGGGCTTTTTTACCGAAAAAATCAATCAATCAAACAAGCAGATAGCGTCACAGTACTTCGAAAAAACTTCAGTGTCGAACCGGATCTTCGGTACGGCTTTTCTAGTAATCAGCTGTATGGTCGGGTAGACTTCCGATGGTCGAACACACTGCCCATGTCCGCAACCACGTTTGGCTTTAGGGCTGGCAGGTATATTTATCAGTATAATGTAGAGGAGCCAATCAATGAGCAAGTGAATGCTGTTTATTCCCTCTTGCTAAGACAAAATTACATGAAGCTCTTTGAGCAGGATTTTGCTGGGGCTTATTGGTCGCATCGTGTGAATTACGGTTTCACTTACAGAGGTACTTTGACCTATTCTAATCGTAAGCAATTATCTAATACGACCGACTATAGCCTCTATAATAAACCCGAACGAGCATATACTTCCAATGAACCTGAAAACGTAGAAACTACAGCTAATTCCTTTGTTGATCATCAAAGTTTGAAATTGGTAGCTTCGCTAGAATGGCGACCTGGGATTCGCTATGGTATCAGAAATGGAAAAAAGTATCCCATCATGGAGCGATCTCCACTGATTGAGTTTACCTATAGAAAAGCTTTTGGAAGAATCAGTACTGATGGACTAGCGTCAGATTTCGATCATATTTCATTGGGAGTCAAACATGACTACAGTTTCGGAGTAAGCGGGAAGCTTGATTTTAATGTTACGGCAGGCACATTTCTCACTAATGATCAGGTCTTTTTCCAAGATTTTCAGCATTTCGGGGGTAATCGTACCATATTTTCAAATTTTGGACCAGCGTCCAACTACCGATTTATGGATTACTACAGGTACAGTACAAACAGTTCCTACATCTCCGGAATAGTACATTATCAATTCAGAAAGTTTTTGCTTACTCAGCTTCCAATGCTTCGCTTTTCAGGTGTTCGAGAAAATCTGTTTTTTAATTACTTGAAAACAGAAAATTCCCCGCATTATTTGGAGGTGGGTTATTCTCTGGACAATCTCTTCCGGATCTTCCGAGTGGAGTTCGGCGCAGGATTTGAGAATGGAATATACTTAAGGGGAGGAGCGAGATTCGGAATAGCTACCTTCATTCAGCTGAATTAAATCAGAAATATGGGATAGAATTCATATTCCTTACCTATTCAACTGAGACGGACAAAATCAAACGTACCATCGCATCCAACATATTAATCATAGCTGAATAGGCCTAATTTGAGGTATACTGAATTTTTATGATTGGAGTTCTAATGGTACATTCTAATTCAGAATCCCTAAAAAAAAGGGGCGAATAAATTATTATCCGCCCCTTTTTTTGATTTTTCAAAAAGTTTAGATTTTCATAATGTCAACTTCTTTCTTGACAAGTAAATCATCGATTTTCAAAGCATACTGATCCGTGAACTTTTGCACTTTCTCTTCAGCCCGCTTGACATCATCATCTGAGGCTCCATCTTTTTGGAGTTTTTTCAATTCGTCATTGGTATTTTTCCGGACTGTTCGCAAAGAGATTTTCCCTTCCTCACATTCATTCTTAGCTTGTTTTACCAGCAAAATCCTACGTTCTTCTGTTAAAGCAGGTATTGTCAAAATGATCATTTCTCCATTGTTCTGGGGTGCCAGACCAAGATCCGAGTTAATAATTGCTTTCTCGATTTCTGAAATCATGGTTCGCTCAAACGGCTTGATCGCCAGAGTTCTTCCATCAGGAGTGTTAACAGATGAAATTTGACTGAGTGGAGTGGGCGACCCGTAGTATTGCACCATAACCCCGTCAAGCATATTAGGCATGGCCTTGCCTGCTCTAATTTTCAATAATTCAGAAGCCGTGTGGTTTACTGCTTTTTGCATCAACTCTAAGGCTTCTTCCAGATATAGTTCGATTTCTTCCATGATTTAAACTTATGAAGTGATCAGTGTTCCAATTTTTTCTCCTTTTACTAACTCTAGCAGATTACCGTCTTTATTCATATCGAAAACGATGATTGGTAAATTATTCTCCTGACAAAGTGTAAATGCGGTCATGTCCATTACATTGAGATTCTTTTCATATACCTCATGAAAAGTGATAATATCATATTTTAGAGCACTTGGATCTTTCTCAGGATCTGCGGTATAAACGCCATCTACACGAGTGCCCTTCAAAACAACTTCAGCTTCTATCTCGATTGCTCTAAGACTGGCAGTGGAATCCGTGGTAAAATAAGGATTGCCAATTCCAGCGCCGAAAATTACAATTCTACCTTTCTCTAAGTGGCGAATGGCTCTTCTACGAATAAATGGTTCACAGACGCTTTCAATTTTAATTCCGGACATCAATCTAGTGTACATTCCACCTTGCTCCAGCGCACTTTGAAGTGCCATCGCATTGATCAAGGTGGCGAGCATGCCCATGTAATCTCCCTGAACTCTATCAATACCAGATTTCTCTGCCTGCACTCCTCTGAAAATATTGCCGCCTCCGATCACGATTGCAATTTCGACACCCATATCTTTTACTTTTTTGATTTCTTGAGTGTATTGCTGAAGCCTATTTGGATCGATGCCAAAGCTCTTTTCTCCCATTAGCGATTCTCCACTGAGTTTGAGCAATATTCGCTTGTATTTCATCTGTTTGTGTATTGGTATAAGTTCTAAAATTATGATTTTTTTAAGCGTCTTTGAAGCAGGCTATCCACTGAAAAATTCTCGAAGACAGACCACACTACCCAAATAATATTCCAAATATAATTTCTTCAGGCCATTATGCTAGGCAAAAAATCAAAATTGGATTAGCACTTGATTTTTTTCGACACTATCCTTTAGATTCACTTTAACCAATTTTACGATGCCATCTCCAGGTGATTTGATGCTATTTTCCATTTTCATAGCTTCTAGAATTAGGACGACATCTCCCTTTTTCACTTCATCTCCAGGCTTTACTTTTAAATCTAAAATTAAACCGGGCATCGGGGCCTTTATCTCTTTTAATGCATTGGAAGCAGAAAGATTCATACCTAGTTTTTCTAGGAGCAAATCATGGCGATCCTGAATTACCAGGGATGAGATTTTATTTCCAAATCGAATCTGAAGTGTTTTGGACTCCCTTTCGAAGGAAATTAATTCAGCTTCTATTGATTTATTTTGATGCAAAAAATGAATCTTCGTGGGTGATATCCATTGCAAATCCCAAGAGAGTGGCCTACCGTTAACACTGATAGAATCGTCTGATTTCTCAACCAGAAAGTCCGTATTTTGGATTTTTACTATAAACATTCCTTTCAATTTGAATTCGAATATACAATTTCCTCTCAAAGGTGATTGTTTTCTTAATATATGATGACAAGACTAATTTCTTCTCGCTGCTCAATTTCTGCAAATCGCTTTATTTCTTATTCTTCTCTAGTTTGTTTGATTTTGGTTTGGTCATGCAAGTCTGCGGACTTGTCTGATCAGTCTAAAAATTATTCGCAGGAGAAACTCGAGATAATCAGTGAAGAAAGTGTGGATCCAATTGATAAACTGTCACTTAAACAATTGGATATCTCAGAGGAAAAGGCGATTGAATCCTATCGAAACTCTAAAAAGCGAGTCTTTGACATACTTCATATGGACCTGAGTTTGAGCTTTGACTATGAAGCTCAAACCGTAATTGGACATGTAGATCTCCGAATCAAGCCTTTTAAATACCCACAAAAAATCTTGCAGATAGATGCGCAGGATTTCGAATTAGGCAAAATATCTTTCAGTCAGAACGGGAAATCGACTGATTTAACTTATTCCTATGACGAGCAATTGATTCAGATAGATCTTCCTAGAGAATTGGATGAGCGTGATACTTTCAATCTGATTTTTGACTACAGGGCATTTCCGAACAAAAATTCAGGAGGAGGAAGTGAGGCAATTCAGGATACAAAAGGGCTATATTTTATCGATCCGCTGGATACTATTTCCGGCAAGCCAAGGATGATCTGGACTCAAGGCGAGACCAAGCATAATTCTAAATGGTTTCCAACCATCGATCATCCAAATGAACGATTCACGCAGCGCCTTAACCTCAGTTTAGCTGACTCATTGGTATCTGTCAGTAACGGTGAGTTAGTCGCTCAAAAGAAAGTAGAAAACGGGATGAGAATTGATTCTTGGGAAATGAAAATGCCCCATGCTCCATATTTGGTAGCATTTACTATTGGAGATTTTGAGAGAGTAAATGCTACTTGGGAGGATATTCCGATGGGATATTATGTTGAAAAAGGGTACAAGAATGGAGCAGCGAAAGTGTTTCAGAATACACCTGAAATGATGGGGTTTTTCTCAGATATTTTGGGTGTAAAATATCCTTGGCCAAAGTATGATCAAGTGGTTGTTCGGGATTTTGTCTCAGGAGCAATGGAAAATACAACGGCGTCTATTTTTATGGAAGAACTCAGACTCACTGAGCGCGAAGCGATTGATGGAGAGTGGGATTATATTATTGCTCATGAATTGTTTCACCAATGGTTTGGAGACTATGTAACCGCTGAATCTTGGTCAAACCTAGCGCTCAATGAGGCTTTTGCGAACTACAGTGAGTTTCTATGGAATGAGCATAAATACGGTCCGGATGAAGCTAAATTAAAGTTGATAGCTGAGACTGAAAATTATTTTACCGAAGCAGAATTCAAGGTTGAGAATTTAATCAGATTTGAATATTCAGATTCTGAGGATATGTTCGATTCTCATAGTTATTCAAAGGGAGGCGTAATCCTTCACATGCTTCGGGAATACCTTGGGAAAGAGGTTTTTTACACGGGGCTAAATTATTATCTAAAAGCTCATGCGTTACAAAGTGTGGAAGTACATGATCTTAGACTGGCATTTGAAAAAATTAGTGGAGAGGATTTGAATTGGTTTTTCAATCAATGGTTCCTAGACAGAGGGCATCCTGAATTAGAGATTGAGGTGGATTATTCAGAGCCTGAAAATATTTTAGTGTCCATCACGCAGCAGCAGGATTTGACTAAATTTCCCTTATTCCAAATTCCCTTCGAAATCAGCTGGTATGTAGATGGAGAAAGAGAAAAAAAGAAGTTCTTTTTGAATAAAGGATTCCAACAGTTTGCTTTGGACAATAAAATGCCGGCAGATCAAGTTTACTTTGATGAGGAGAAAAATATTTTGGCAAACATCAGTATCGACCGAAATGCGGAATCTTACCGAAAGCAATTTCTAACTTCTAAAATTGGAATTGCGCGTTATGAAGCGCTTGATAGTCTTGTTTCTATGGAGGCGAACGAGGAACTGAAAGTCATTGTAAACGAAGGGTTATCTGATAGTTTCTGGGCTATTAGAGAATCTACTCTTCGAATAATTCAGGGCAATACGAGTTGGCTTTCAGAAGATACAAACCTTGAAAATAAGGTATTTGGACTAGTAGAAAACGATTTAAAAAACTCTGTCAGAGCTGGTGCAATTGATGCGCTTGCCAGCCATGATGCGGTCAAATATCAGCAGACCTTCAAGCGATTGGCAAATAATCCTTCCTATTTGATTTCCGGATCAGCTTTGATGGGGTTAATGGAGGAGGGTATTGATTTAGAGAGTGACTTCATAGCTCAATTTGATGCAGAACAAAATTTCAGGATAGTACTTCCTGTGGCAGATTTCTACATCACAAAACCTATTCCTGAAAAAGGTGCATGGTTTCACTCGCAATTAAAGACACTTTCAGGAGAGGGATTATATTTTTATTTAGGGTACTATGCCGAGTATTTCAGCCGTTTTCCACAGGAAGGAAGTGAAGAAGCGATTTCGAGTTTATTTACAATTCTAAATGGGGATGAAGAAAGTTTCATCAGACTAGGAGCATTTCAGGCTTTATTGGCATTCTCCAATGAAGAGGTCGTGATTGACCGTTTGGTCAAGAGTACGGCATCAGAAAGTGACCCGGAGTTGAAAAGATATTATGAATACTTTATTGAAGCAATAGTAATAGAAAATTAAAACCTTGATAACTAAATCATTGCAAATAAATATGTTAAAAATCCATCAATTTTTAAAAGCTTGTTTTGAATCTTTAGGAAAAGCCTATAATTTTGCAATCTATTACGACGAGAAGAGTTCTTAAAAGAAAGAAAAAGTCGAATTAAAAGGGGGAATACCAAAGCGGCCAACTGGGACGGACTGTAAATCCGTTGACTTATGTCTTCACAGGTTCGAATCCTGTTTCCCCCACAAAATTGTTCGAATGCAAAATTTTTCCATAATTTCGCAAAGCAAAAAACAATTTTATAAAGTTTCAATAAGCGGGAGTAGCTCAGTTGGTAGAGCGGCAGCCTTCCAAGCTGCAGGTCGCGGGTTCGAGCCTCGTCTCCCGCTCAATGTTTTTCAAAGTAATGAGAAAAATATCACAGTCTAAGCCGACGTAGCTCAGGGGTAGAGTACTTCCTTGGTAAGGAAGGGGTCACGGGTTCAATTCCCGTCGTTGGCTCAAAAGACTTTTAAAGTAAATTTTAAATATATCATAAACTTAAACTGAGGATTTTCACGCATGGCAAAAGCACTATTCGACCGTTCCAAGCCGCACGTTAACATCGGTACGATTGGACACGTAGACCATGGCAAAACCACTTTGACTGCCGCTATAACTACAGTATTGGCTGCAAAGGGTCTGTCTGAATTAAGAGATTTCTCTTCTATCGATAACGCTCCGGAAGAAAAAGAGAGAGGTATTACTATTAATACTTCACACGTAGAATATTCTACTGAAAAGCGACACTACGCGCACGTAGATTGTCCTGGACACGCTGACTACGTAAAAAACATGGTAACTGGTGCAGCTCAAATGGATGGAGCTATATTAGTAGTAGCTGCTACTGATGGTCCAATGCCGCAAACTAGAGAGCATATTCTGTTGGCGCGACAAGTTGGAGTACCGCAACTAGTAGTATTTATGAATAAAGTGGATATGGTTGACGATGCTGAGCTTATTGAGCTAGTTGAAATGGAAATCAGAGAGTTACTTTCATTTTACGACTTTGACGGTGATAATATTCCTGTCATAGCTGGATCAGCACTTGGTGCTTTGAACGGTGAAGAGAAGTGGGTCAATACAGTAATGGAATTAATGGATGCAGTTGATAGCTTCATTCCAATTCCTGAAAGAGCAATTGATAAAGATTTTCTAATGCCAGTTGAAGATGTATTTTCGATTACAGGTCGTGGTACAGTTGCAACCGGTAGAATTGAAAGGGGTATAGTTAATTCTGGAGAGTCAGTTGATATTATTGGCATGGGAGCAGAAGGTTTGAAATCTACTGTGACTGGAGTTGAGATGTTCAGAAAGATCCTGAACAGAGGCGAAGCTGGTGACAACGTTGGTCTTTTGTTAAGAGGAATCGAGAAATCTCAGATTAAGCGAGGTATGATTATCTGTAAGCCAGGTTCTGTGAAGCCACACTCTCATTTTAAAGCTGAAGTCTATGTTCTATCAAAAGAAGAAGGTGGACGTCATACGCCATTTTTCAATAGATATAGACCTCAGTTCTATCTAAGAACAACCGATGTAACTGGAGAGATCACTCTTCCTGAAAACGTTGAAATGGTAATGCCTGGTGACAACGTTACGATCGAAGTAAATTTATTATCTACCGTTGCACTTGAGAAGGGTTTACGATTTGCTATCCGTGAAGGAGGTAGAACAGTAGGTGCTGGGCAAGTCACTGAGATCCTTGACTAATTATTTTTAATTAAGATTTTACAATGCGACTTCATAAATTATTTTGGAGTCGCATTTGTTTCTTAATTATTTTTTCCTAATTTTGCGTTCCCATTAACGGATCGTTCATTTACACGGGCATAGTTCAACGGCAGAATAGCGGTCTCCAAAACCGTTGATGGGAGTTCGAATCTCTCTGCCCGTGCCAATAACAAAGTACACTATGAATCTAAAAAACTTTGCTCTGGAGTCATACGATGAAATGAAAAACAAGGTCACATGGCCTAAGTATTCATTTCTTCAAAATAGTGCAGTATTGGTGTTAGTTGCATCCTTAATTTTCGCACTATTTGTAGGTGCAGTGGATTTAGGTTTTGAAAATATCATGAAATGGTTTTATGATTTGTTCTAATTGAATTGATTTTATAGAATGGCTGAACATAAGTGGTATGTACTCAGAGTAGTTTCAGGGCAGGAGAAAAAGACAAAGACCTACTTAGAGAATGAAATCTTCAGAGAAAAAATAGAAGAGTTTATTCCAGATGTACTCATCCCTGCTGAGAAGATATACGAAATGCGAAATGGCAAAAAGCGTGTTCGAGAAAGAAATTTCTTTCCTGGCTACGTCTTAGTTAATGCAGACTTATCTAATGGTGAGGCCAATCATGTAATAACAAGTATTCCGGGAGTAATTGGTTTCTTAGGTTCAAGCTCCGGGGGAGCTTCCAAAACTCCCGAGCCATTGCGTCAATCAGAAATCAACCGAATTTTAGGTAAGGTTGAAGAAATTGATGAGTTTGCTGAGAAACAGGATACGCCATTTATAATAGGAGAGACTGTAAAAGTAATGGATGGTCCCTTCAGTGGATTTACTGGAACGATTGAGGAGATATTTGAAGAGAAAAAGAAATTGAATGTTATGGTCAAAATCTTTGGAAGAAATACTCCTGTAGAATTAAACTTTATACAAGTAGAAAAACAAGACTAAGCAATGGCTAAGGAAATCACTGGTTATATAAAACTGCAAGTGAAAGGTGGCCAGGCAAACCCTTCGCCTCCAGTAGGTCCAGCCCTTGGTTCAAAGGGTCTGAACATCATGGAGTTCTGTAAGCAATACAATGCACGTACTCAAGATAAAATGGGTGCAGTGCTTCCAGTATTAATTACAATCTATTCTGACAAGTCTTTTGACTTTGTGGTTAAAACACCTCCTGCAGCCAATTTGTTGCTTGAGGCTGCAAAAGTTAAAAGTGGTTCTCCTGAGCCCAACAGAAAAAAAGTTGGATCAATAACATGGGAGCAAGTAAAGGAAATAGCGGAGGTTAAAATGCCTGATCTTAATTCTTTCAAAGTCGAGTCTGCCATGAAAATGGTGGCTGGAACAGCACGAAGTATGGGTATCACGGTATCTGGTAAAGCTCCTTGGGAGGTATAAATAAAAAACAATGGCTAAGCTAACAAAAAAGCAAAAAGAAGCTCTTTCTAAGTACGACCAAAGTCAAGTGTACTCTCTTGAGGCAGCTTCTTCTATTCTAAAGGAAATATCATTGGCAAAATTTGATGCTTCAGTAGATGTTAACGTCCGTTTGGGCGTAGATCCACGCAAGGCAGATCAAATGGTAAGAGGCGTAGTAGCTCTTCCTCATGGTACAGGTAAAAACATCAAAGTGTTGGTGCTTTGCACACCTGATAAAATAGCTGAAGCAACCGAAGCAGGTGCAGATTACGCAGGTTTGGACGAATATATCGCAAAAATAGAAGGTGGATGGACTGACATTGATGTCATTATCACTATGCCTAATGTAATGGCGAAAGTCGGTAGATTAGGTAGGATATTGGGGCCTAGAGGTCTCATGCCAAACCCCAAATCAGGAACGGTTACTTTAGATGTAGCGAAAGCGGTAAGAGAAGTTAAAGCCGGTAAAATCGATTTCAAAGTTGATAAGTTTGGAATAATTCATGCTGGTGTAGGAAAAGTATCGTTTACACCTGAGCAAATTCAGGACAATGTGAAGGAGTTAGTTCTGACTATATCAAGGCTAAAGCCATCATCATCAAAAGGAACGTATTTTAAGAGTATATATTTATCCAGTACGATGTCTCCTGGAATTGCAGTAGACAAGGGTAGCATTCAAGGTATTTAATCATGACTAGAGACGAAAAGAAAGTAATAATCGATGGTCTTACTGAAAAGTTTAAAGAAAACCCTTTCTTCTACATTACTGATGCTTCAGGGTTTTCGGTAGCTAAGACTAATGCGTTTAGAAGAGTTTGCTATGAAAAGGGTGTTGAGTATAAAGTCTATAAAAACAGACTTATCGCAAAAGCACTTAAAAATCTAGATGCTGATTATTCTCAACTATCATCAGAAGCGTTAACAGGATTTTCGGGGATATTATTCTCAAAAGAGATAAGTAATTTACCAGCAAATCTTTTGTTGGATTATAGAAAAAAACAAGGTAAGAAAGAGACAAGGCCAATATTTAAGGGTGCTGCAATATATACAGACGTATTTATTGGGGAAGAAAACCTTGAGTTATTGTCGAAACTCAAATCAAAGCAAGAACTACTTGGCGATTTAATTGGATTGTTACAGTCTCCTGCTATGAACCTTATTTCTGCGTTGCAAAGTGGTCAAAATAATCTAACCGGATTATTGAAAACCCTTGCAGAAAAAGAAGAAAAATAATACTTAAAAATTAATTTAAACATAACTAAATTTCAAATACGATGGCAGATCTTACACAACTTGCAGATCAGTTGGTGAACTTGACTGTAAAAGAAGTTAAAGAATTGACAGACATTCTTAAGGATCAGTACGGCATTGAGCCTGCTGCTGCTGGAGCAATAGTAGTTTCAGGCGGGGCTGGTGCCGGAGAAGTTGCAGCTGAAGAAGAGAAAACATCATTCGATGTCATCTTAAAAGCAGCCGGTGCATCCAAACTTGCGGTTGTAAAACTTGTGAAAGAACTTACAGGTCTTGGCCTTAAAGAAGCCAAAGACTTAGTAGATTCATCTCCAAAAGCAATCAAAGAAGGCGTATCTAAAGACGAAGCTGATGGCTTGAAGAAGTCATTAGAAGATGCTGGGGCTGAAGTAGAGATAAAATAATTTGCTAAACCGAGATTATTAAGTTTAGGTTAAGCACCTTAGACCTGACTATTTTAGTCAGGTCTTTTCCAGTTTGTGCACGAGTATTAAATTGCACTATTCCAAGCGAAAATTGAGTTATTTCGCTAAATTAATTTCACTATAAACAAACACTACCTTGGCTATCAAGAATCAAACCGAAAGGAAAAGTTTCTCCTCCATTAAGGTGGTCAAAGACTATCCTGATTTTCTAGATATTCAACTGCAGTCATTCAAAGACTTTTTCCAGTTGGATACCCCGGCAGAAAAACGACGGGCAGACGGCTTATTTAAAGTATTCGCAGAAAATTTCCCGATTAGTGATTCCAGAGAGAATTTTACTCTTGAGTTCATTGATTATGCAGTAGACCCTCCCAAATATAGCGTCAGCGAATGCATTGATCGTGGATTGACCTACTCTGTACCCTTAAAAGCTAAACTCAGATTGCTTTGTCATGATGAGGACAATGAGGATTTCGAGACAATTGAGCAGGAAGTTTTCTTAGGTAATCTTCCTTACATGACCGAGAAAGGTTCATTTGTGATTAATGGTGCAGAGCGTGTAATCGTCTCTCAGCTCCATAGGTCCCCGGGTGTATTCTTTGCACAAAGCAAACATACTAATGGGACAAAACTATATTCGGCAAGAATTATTCCGTTTAAAGGCTCATGGATAGAATTTGCTACAGACATTAATAACGTCATGTACGCCTACATTGACAGGAAGAAAAAGTTTCCAGTGACTACTCTTTTGAGATCTATTGGATATGGAACTGATAAAGACATTCTTGACCTTTTCGGTCTTTCTGAGGAAGTTCTTACCACAAAAGCTGCTTTGAAGAAAGTAGCTGGAAGGAAACTTGCAGCTCGAGTTTTGAGGACATGGGTTGAGGATTTTGTAGATGAAGATACTGGTGAAGTAGTCTCAATTGATAGAAATGAAGTTTTACTTGAGAGGGACACTGTTCTTACTGAAGAAGACATTGAAATGATTTTAGATTCTGGTTCAAAAAGCATTATCCTGAATAGGCAGGATGTTAATGTTGCGGAATTTTCAATCGTATATAATACGCTTCAAAAAGATGCTTCTAATTCTGAAAAAGAGGCTGTTGAAGTTATTTACAGACAACTTAGAAATACTGAGGCTCCTGATGAGTCCACAGCCCGTGAGGTGATTCATAGTTTGTTCTTTTCAGACAAACGTTATGATCTCGGTGAGGTTGGTCGTTATAGAATCAACAAAAAGCTTGGACTTGACATTGATCCTGAAAAGATTGTATTGACCAAAGAGGATATAATTTATATTGTTAAGTATCTGATTGGTCTGATTAATTCCAAAGCAGTAGTTGACGATATTGATCACTTGAGCAATAGGCGAGTACGGACTGTTGGTGAGCAGCTTTACAGTCAATTTGGAGTAGGTCTTGCTCGTATGTCAAGAACCATTCGAGAGCGAATGAATGTACGAGATAACGAAGACTTTAAACCAGTCGACTTAATCAATGCAAGAACTCTTTCCTCAGTAATTAATTCTTTCTTTGGTACCAACCAGTTATCTCAGTTTATGGATCAAACCAATCCATTGGCGGAATTGACTCACAAGAGAAGATTATCAGCTTTAGGGCCCGGTGGTCTCTCAAGAGAAAGAGCAGGATTTGAAGTTCGTGATGTACACTATACGCACTACGGTCGTCTTTGTACTATTGAAACACCAGAAGGTCCAAATATTGGTTTGATATCTTCACTGTGTGTTCATGCGAAGGTGAACTCTATGGGATTTTTAGAGACTCCTTATCGAAGAGTAAAGGATGGCAAGGCAGGAATGAAAACAGAGGATATCGTGTTCCTAACTGCTGAAGAGGAAGATGATCATAACATTGCTCAAGCTAACGCACCTCTCAATGATTCTGGTAAGTTTATCAACGAAAAGGTTAAAGCAAGATTTGAAGGTGACTTCCCAGTGTTGGAGCCCTCAGAAATTACTTACATGGATGTAGCTCCTAATCAAATTGTATCTGTAGCAGCTTCACTTATTCCATTTTTGGAGCATGATGATGCTAATAGAGCTTTAATGGGATCCAACATGCAACGTCAGGCAGTTCCTCTTTTAAAAGCTGAGGCGCCAATCGTCGGTACAGGTTTGGAGGCCAAAGCTGCTGTAGATTCTAGGTCACTGATTATTGCTGAAGCTGACGGTATAGTAGATTATGTTGATGCTAGAAAAATTGTCGTCAAATACGATCTGTCTGAAGATCAGCTTTTGGTTAATTTTACTGACGAATATAAGTCATATAAGTTGATCAAGTTTAGGAGAACTAACCAAGATACTACCATCAACTTGACACCACTCGTCCTTAAGGGCGATAGGATTAAGAAAGGTCAAGTACTTGTAGAAGGATATTCTACAAATAATGGTGAATTAGCACTTGGTAAAAATTTAGTAGTGGCTTACATGCCATGGCAAGGTTACAACTTTGAGGATGCGATCGTAATCTCTGAGCGAGTAGTTCGTGAAGATGTTTTCACTTCGATTCACGTTGAAGAGTTCCAGCTTGAAGTAAGGGATACCAAAAGGGGCGAGGAAGAATTAACGTCTGAAATTCCAAACGTTTCTGAAGAGGCTGTAAAAAATCTTGACGAAAATGGAGTAATCAGTATTGGTGCAGAGGTAAAAGAAGGAGATATTATCATTGGAAAGATTACCCCTAAAGGTGAAACTGATCCAACTCCAGAAGAAAAATTACTTCGTGCAATCTTCGGTGATAAAGCTGGTGACGTAAAAGATGCCTCATTGAAAGCATCACCTTCCTTAAATGGAGTAGTAATTGAAACCAAACTTTTCTCTCGACCAAAGAAAGATAAAGATCATAGAGTTAAGTCTAAGGCTGAGGTAGAAAAGTTAAAGAAAAAGTATGGGAAAGATCTTGTAGCAATAAGAGCCCGAATGATCAGTAAAATGGTTACCATTCTTGATGGCAAAACTTCTCAAGGAGTTAGACACAAATTTGGTGATGAGATAATCTCAAAAGGAACAAAATTTAGCGCTAAGAATATTGAAAGTAATTTATTCCCAGCAAAGAATCCTTACAGAGATGAGAGTAATTATAATGTTCCTGAGGAAGCTAATTTGATCTCGGATATTATCCTAGATGATTGGACAAAAGACGATCATATCAATACCATGGTATCTCATCTTGTCAAGAATTTTATTAATTCCAGAAATGACATCAGCGGTAACTTCAAACGAGAGCGATTTACCCTAGAGGTAGGTGATGAACTTCCAGCGGGTATTGTCAAACTAGCTAAAGTGTATATAGCTAAGAAGCGTAAGCTGAAAGTGGGAGATAAGATGGCGGGTCGTCACGGGAACAAAGGTATCGTTGCTAGAATAGTTCGTGATGAAGATATGCCATTCCTCGAAGATGGAACTCCAATGGATATTGTATTGAATCCACTTGGTGTCCCTTCCCGTATGAATATTGGACAGATTTTTGAAACTGTACTTGCTTGGGCTGGTCAAAAACTTGATAAAAAGTATGCAACACCAATTTTTGATGGAGCTACATTGGATGAAGTTTCTCATGAGTTAGAATTAGCAGGCTTGCCCGCTTATGGAAGAACTTACCTTTATGATGGACTATCCGGAGTTAAATTCGATCAACCCATCACTGTAGGTGTTTCCTACATGTTGAAACTCGGTCACCTAGTAGATGACAAGATGCATGCAAGATCAATAGGGCCTTACTCATTGATTACGCAACAACCATTGGGTGGTAAAGCTCAATTTGGGGGACAGCGATTTGGAGAAATGGAAGTTTGGGCTCTTGAGGCATTCGGTGCTTCTCATGTACTCCAAGAAATCTTGACTGTAAAGTCAGATGATGTAATCGGTAGAGCAAAAGCTTATGAAGCTATTGTGAAGGGTGAAAACCTTCCTAAACCTAATATTCCTGAATCATTCAATGTATTGGTTCACGAGTTAAGAGGTTTGGCTCTTGAAATTACCCTAGATTAATTAAGCGAATTAGGGCTCGAAAGAGCCCTTTACCTATCTTTAAAAAACTATGGCTTTCAGAAAAAATAAAAAACTTAATAATGATTTCTCAAGAGTCACTATAAGCTTGGCCTCTCCAGAATCTATTTTGGATAGTTCCAACGGTGAAGTGACTCAGCCAGAGACGATCAACTATAGAACTTATAAGCCTGAAATGGGTGGTTTGTTCTGTGAGCGAATCTTTGGTCCTGTCAAAGACTGGGAATGTCATTGTGGTAAATACAAGCGAATCAGGTATAAAGGAATCATTTGCGACCGTTGTGGGGTTGAGGTGACTGAGAAGAAAGTCCGAAGAGAGCGAATGGGACACATCGAATTGGTGGTTCCAGTAGCTCATATTTGGTATTTTAAATCTCTTCCAAACAAAATAGGATACTTATTGGGCCTACCAACCAAGAAACTTGATCAAATCGTTTATTATGAGCGATATGCTGTAGTTCAGGCTGGTATTAAAGCTGAAGAAGGTGTTCAATATCTTGACTTCTTAACTGAAGATGAGTACCTGGACATTATGGATAAGCTTCCAAAGGAGAACCAAATGCTGGACGATGCTGATCCGAATAAATTTATTGCTAAGATGGGAGCAGAGGCTCTTGAAATGCTGTTAGCAAGAATTGATTTAGATGATTTGTCTTATTCTTTACGTCACCAAGCAGCTACAGATACCTCTCAACAGCGTAAAGCTGAAGCTTTAAAGCGATTGAAAGTAGTTGAAGCTTTCCGGGACGCTAGAACTCGAATCGAAAACAGACCTGAGTGGATGGTGGTCCGAATGGTCCCTGTTATCCCACCAGAATTGCGTCCTTTAGTTCCTTTGGATGGAGGTCGTTTTGCGACTTCTGATTTGAATGATCTTTATAGAAGAGTTATCATTAGGAATAATCGTCTGAAGCGATTGATAGATATCAAAGCTCCAGAGGTAATCTTGAGAAACGAAAAGAGAATGCTTCAGGAAGCTGTCGATTCACTATTTGACAACTCTAGAAAAGTAAATGCAGTAAGATCCGACGGAAACCGTGCCTTGAAGTCACTTTCAGATATGTTGAAAGGAAAGCAGGGTCGATTCCGTCAAAACTTGCTTGGTAAGCGTGTCGATTATTCGGGACGTTCGGTGATCGTTGTAGGTCCTGAATTGAAGCTTCACGAGTGTGGTCTTCCTAAAAATATGGCAGCTGAACTTTTCAAGCCATTTATAATCAGGAAACTGATTGAAAGGGGAATTGTAAAGACTGTTAAATCGGCTAAGAAAATAGTTGATAGGAAAGATCCTGTAGTTTGGGATATTTTGGAAAACGTGTTGAAGGGTCACCCTGTACTTCTAAACCGTGCTCCAACACTTCACAGATTAGGTATCCAAGCCTTCCAACCCAAATTGATTGAAGGAAAAGCAATTCAGCTTCACCCTTTGGTGTGTACTGCGTTTAACGCCGATTTCGATGGTGATCAGATGGCGGTTCACGTTCCATTAGGTCACGAGGCAATTTTGGAAGCTTCTACTTTAATGCTTTCCTCACATAATATTCTTAATCCAGCCAATGGAGCACCAATTACGGTTCCTTCGCAAGACATGGTATTGGGACTTTATTATGTTACTAAAGGAAAGAGATCTACTTCTGAAGAACCAGTGGCAGGTGAAGGAATGACATTCTACAGCACTGAAGAAGTGATAATTGCAATGAATGAGGAGAAAATCTCTAAGCATGCAAATATCAAGTGTAAAGTAAATGTCAGGGATGCTGAAGGGGCTATCACAAGTCAAATTATTGATACTGTTGCAGGAAGGTTGGTTTTCAATCAATTTGTACCAGAGGAGGTAGGATATGTGAATGAGCTTTTGACAAAGAAAAAGCTACAGCAGATTATTGCAACTGTTGTGAAGGTATGCGGTATGGCCCGTACTGCTCAATTTCTAGATGATATAAAGCACCTTGGATTCCAAATGGCATACAAAGGCGGCTTGTCTATGGGATTGAATGATGTGATTATTCCAGCTGAGAAGGAACCTATGATTGCGAAAGCAAAAGAAGAGGTAGACCAAGTTTGGAATAACTACTTGATGGGTCTGATTACAGATAACGAAAGATATAATCAGGTAATTGATATCTGGACTCGAACCAACTCGCTTTTGACTAATAATCTTATGAAGCAGATGGAAGAGGACAACCAAGGATTTAATGCCATTTACATGATGATGCATTCAGGCGCTAGAGGTTCTAGAGAGCAGATTCGTCAGTTAGGTGGTATGAGAGGTTTGATGGCAAAGCCACAGAAAAACCTTCAAGGTTCTGTAGGTGAAATTATTGAAAATCCAATTCTATCTAATTTCAAAGAAGGGCTGGATGTATTGGAGTACTTCATCTCTACTCACGGGGCTCGTAAAGGTCTTGCGGATACAGCCTTGAAAACAGCTGATGCTGGATATCTTACAAGACGATTAGTCGATGTCGCCCAAGATATGATCATAACTGAAGAAGATTGTGGTACACTCAGAGGATTAATTGTTCAGCCATTGCGGGATAATGACGAAATTGTGGAACCACTTTCTGAGCGAATTCTAGGTCGTGTTTCTGTACACGATTTGTACGATCCAGTTACTGACGAACTGATTGTAGAATCAGGTTCAGAGATTGATGATGAAGTAGCTCGAATTGTAGATGAATCAACAATTGAAGAGGTTGAAATCAGATCTGTTTTAACTTGCGAGACTCGAAGAGGAGTTTGTGCTAAATGTTATGGTAGAAATCTTTCAACTGGTAATATGGTCCAAGAAGGTGAGTCTGTCGGAGTAATTGCAGCGCAGTCAATTGGAGAGCCAGGTACTCAGCTTACCCTAAGAACCTTCCACGTAGGGGGTACTGCTTCCAACATGGCGGTTGAAGCCTCAGTACTTGCAAAGTTTGAAGGCGTGGTAGAATTTGACGATGAGTTAAGATGGCTTGAGACTACAAATAAAGCTGGTGAGCCACTTTCTGTAGTAATGGGAAGATCCGGTGAAATCAAACTTAACGATAGTAAAACTGGGAAGACTTTAGTTTCCAACCATGTTCCTTATGGTGCGATGCTGAATGTAACAGATGGCCAGAAAGTTGTAAAAGGTGAAACACTTTGTAAGTGGGATCCATATAACGCGGTAATTCTTTCTGATTTTGATGGTCAGATTGAGTTTGAGGCAATCGTTGAAGGGGTTACTTTTAAAGAAGTAGCTGATGATCAGACTGGCTTCAGAGAGAAAGTAATCATTGATACAAAAGATAGAACTAAAAATCCTGCTATTCTTGTCAGACATGGTGAAGAATTAAAAGAATATAATATCCCAGTTGGTGCTCACTTATCAGTAGAAGCTGGTGAGAAAGTAAAATCAGGTCAGATTTTGGTGAAAATCCCAAGGTCAGTAGGTAAGACTCGTGATATTACTGGTGGTCTTCCAAGAGTTACTGAGTTATTTGAGGCGAGAAATCCATCTAATCCAGCGGTTGTCTCTGAGATCGATGGTGTGGTATCTTATGGAGGAATCAAAAGGGGTAATAGAGAAATTATCATTGAGTCCAAAGACGGTGTAATAAAGAAATACATGGTATCTCTTTCAAAGCATATCTTGGTTCAAGAGAATGACTTTATCCGAGCTGGCGAACCATTGTCAGATGGTGCAATTACTCCAAATGATATTTTGTCAATCAAAGGCCCTACTGCAGTCCAAGAATATTTGGTGAACGAAATTCAGGAAGTTTACCGTCTTCAGGGTGTGAAAATAAACGATAAGCACATTGAGGTGATTGTATCTCAAATGATGCAAAAAGTTGAAATTCTCGATGCTGGTGATACTGGATTTCTTCAAAATCAAGTGGTTGATAAATGGGCCTTCCGTGAGGAGAATGATAATATCTTGGATAAGAAGGTAGTAATGGACGCCGGTGAATCTTCTACATTGAAGCCAGGTATGATTATTTCTGCTAGAAGACTAAGAGACGAGAATTCTAGCTTAAAGCGTAGAGATCTGAAACTAGTAACAGTAAGAGATGCGGAGACAGCAGTGTCTAAGCCAACCTTGCAAGGTATTACCGCGGCTTCTCTGGGTACAGAAAGTTTTATTTCAGCTGCTTCTTTCCAAGAAACTACAAAGGTTCTTTCTGAGGCAGCTATTAGAGGTAAGCGTGATGAGTTAAAAGGTTTGAAAGAAAACGTAATCGTGGGTCATTTGATTCCTGCAGGTACTGGTCAGCGAAGATTGCAGTCAGTTATCGTGGGATCTCAGGAAGAGTATACTAAGCTTTCTGAAAATATCGAACGAAGCAACTCAAAAAGAACCAGCACAGCTATTCTTTAATAGAAGTATCAATTTAATAGAAAGGCCTGTATTCGTACAGGCCTTTTTTAATCCATTAAAAAACTGCATTAATAAAGATATTGCATGTTTGTAATTTGCATAGGGGTCTAATTAGAGAGGCAGAAGAAATCTTCACTTCTGGAATTTGGTTTTGTTATGAGTTTTGATAGCTTTTTAATATTATTTCAGCTCTTAATAGTTTACTATGTGAAATTAACTAGCAAGTATTTACAAATTTTATGCGTTTTATTTAGCGTTTTAATCCAAAGTTGTGCCGAAGATGTTTCTTTGCCTCATGCTGTAGATTCTTCAATTACAGAATTTATAGAATCCGAGGATTTCAAAATTCAAGGAATAAGTAAATCCGATATCGATTTTAGATTGTCACAAATATCTTACGTGGAAGGCGATCCTGAAAAACCAGTTCTCCATATTTTTTTCAGAAATAAAGGTGGGGTAGGTATTATTGATGCTATAAAAGTTACAGAAAAGAGCTCAAAAATAAAGAAACTTCCTAATAATCAAGATTATGCAATGACCCTCAAGGATTATTCACGGTTTAAGATGGAGTCCAATTCTGGTTTTATAAATATTTACGATTTAAGTTATGATGATAGTCACATATCGACTATTGAAATAGGTAGTAATAAAATCTTGAATTTAGAGTCTTACAGGATTGAACCAGAAGTTTTAATCAAACATGGGTACATTACCGATGATAGATACTCAAAAGCATAAGACTCCGATAATTTTAATTTCCGTTCTCAAGAACTTAACTTGGAAGATTTTCCAAGTAGTTGTTCTGGAGGTTCCGATAATAATGTTAGTTGGGGTGAGTGTTATGATTGTC
>JBDNIP010000349.1:0-7087 GCA_041688245.1 Algoriphagus sp. | reverse complement strand
CAGTCCTTCCAACAATAATGAGGCAGATTCCTGTATTGACTCGTCGATTGGCGCAGACTAGCTCTTTCAAAATGAGTGTTTTTGCTGCGATAACAGGGTTTTTGGTGTACAGCAGCATGTATGCTTTTCGTAAGCCTTTTACGGTAGCGACTTTTGCAGGAGAAGAATTTTTGGGATTAGACTATAAGGTATGGCTAATTCTCGCTCAGACACTTGGCTATATGGCGAGTAAATTTTTCGGAATTAAAATGATCTCTGAGCTTTCTAATTCTGGAAGAGCTTGGCTGATTGTCGGCCTGATTTCGGTCTCTTGGTTGGCGCTTTTGGGATTTGCAATTTTGCCCGCTCCGTTTGGTCTGATTTGCTTTTTGATCAATGGTTTTCCTTTGGGACTGATCTGGGGGATTGTCTTTCACTATATGGAAGGTCGCAAATTCACCGAAATGATGGGCAGTATGCTAGCAGCGAGTTTTGTATTTTCCTCAGGTTTCGTCAAGAGTATCGGTCAATTTTTGCTAACCAACTTTTCCATTTCAGAATATTGGATGCCTTTCGCTACGGGCGCACTATTTTTCCCACTACTGCTTGGCAGCGTGTTTCTGTTAAATCATATTCCTGAGCCTTCCGCCGAGGATAAACTTCTCCGTTCTCCTAGAAGTTCTATGTCCGCAAAATCTCGGATGGACTTTTTTAAGGCATTTAAGCCTGGACTCATCATTCTGGTTTTGGTTTACATGATGCTTACTGGACTTCGGGATCTTCGCGATAATTTCGTGATAGAGATTTGGCGAGGCTTGAATATTCCCGTCGAACCAGAATTGCTCACGCAAACTGAAATCCCGATTACACTGGCACTTTTAGTCATGATGTCTCTTTTGGTTTTAGTAAAAAATAATAAAAAGGCATTCTACCTCAATCACTGGATCATCATCGTAGGATTTGCAGTTTCTATTTTGTCCACCCTTGGCCTGCAAAGTGGCTTGATCCCTCCGTTTCTTTGGATGGTTTTAGCTGGCACAGGCGTTTATATGGCTTACATTCCATTTAATTGCCTGCTTTTTGATCGGCTTATTGCCACTTTTAAGTATGCTGGGAATGTCGGATTTCTCATGTATTTGGTGGATAGTTTTGGCTATTTGGGTTCCTCAATGGTGCTCGTTGCTAAGCAGTTTGGTCAATTTGAAAATTTGAGTTGGCTGAATTTCTACATTAATTCCTTGCTGCTTTTCCTAAGTCTTTCATTGATCCTGATGTTTGGATCATATCTCTATTTTCTGAAGAAAAGCAAAATAGAATCGCTCTCCTTTTCCCAAACCTCACTTACATAAAATGAACTCACAACCTACTGCAATCGTCATCGGTGCTGGGATACTTGGCCTTTCCATGACTCGAGCTTTACTAGCCAAAGGCTGGTCCGTACAGGTTTTCGAGAGACATCCAAAAGCACAAAGTGCTTCAGTTCGTAATTTCGGAATGATTTGGCCAGTGGGTCAGGCGCAAGGACTTGGATATAATCGTGCCATTCGTTCCAGAGAAATTTGGCTTGAAATGAGCCAAAAAGCAAATTTTTTCGCGGAACAAACCGGATCCCTTCATTTAGCCTATACAGAGCTGGAAATGCAAATCGTCAGAGAATATGTGGAGGCAATGCAGATGAAAAAGTCGGCAATTTCATTTTCCCCGGAGGAGACTTTGAAGAAAAGTCCCGCAGCCGTAGCGAAGGATTTGAAGGGTTCACTTTGGTCTGCTGAAGAAGTCATTGTGGATCCAAGAGAAGCTGTTTTAAAATTAGCTCAGTACTTTGAAAATCAGGAAGGAGTGAAGTTCCATTGGAATACCGTCATTTCAAAGATTGAAAATGATTCCGTTTGGTCGGGTCAAAAAAGCTGGTCAGCCGATCGAATTTTTGTCTGTTCGGGAGCTGATTTTGAAACTTTATATCCGGAGGTTTTTCGCGTAGCAGAGATCACCAAATGTAAACTCCAAATGATGCGGCTTGTCCAACAACCACAAGATTGGCGGATCGGTCCTCCGCTCTGTGCAGGTCTAAGTTTTATTCATTATAAAGGCTTCGAAGTAGCTGCTTCACTTTCGAAGTTGAAGGAAGTCTATCAGGCACAATATCCTGAACTGATGGATTGGGGAATTCACGTGATGGTCTGTCAAAATGGTATGGGAGATCTCACCATCGGGGATAGTCATGAGTATGGATTGGATCTGTCGCCTTTTGATCAAGAGCATGTAAATAAGTTGATTCTAGATTTTCTAAAGACCTTTGCGCAGTTCAAAGATTGGCGAATTGGCTCAGCTTGGCATGGAATTTATCCCAAAATGACTAATGGGGCCATAGAGTTTGTGAAGGAAATTGATGAAAAAGTAATGATTGTGAATGGGGTAGGAGGTGCTGGAATGACACTTTCCTTTGGTTTGGGGGAAGAGGTGGTGGAGAAGCTGAACTGAGATTGGCTTTGCGAGATAAGCTTCGCTGAAATAGGCTTTGCAAGATAAACTTTGTGAAATATGCCTTCGGCGAGATAAGCTCATTGAAATTGATTTCCACCTTATTAGATTATCCTCTACGTTGCCAGTAAGTATAAGATGTAAGGATATAATTGGTGAATAATTGATGATTGGGCGTTTCGATCTTCCCTGTCTGCTGCAGGCAGACGGGCGTCTGGGATCCCAATAAGCGAAGAAACACGCCTAAAGGAATCATTGCGGATATCCATACAACAGTAATTCAATTTGATTTAGTAATTTTCCAGACCAAACAATCAATCTAGTTCATGGAGCATGAAGTGGTCGTTCAGATCAGTAACAAAATCAAAAGTATCCGAAAGGAAAAAAATCTCACTCTTCAAGATATCGCAGACCGAGCTGGAGTTACAAAAGGGTTAATCTCTCAAATTGAAAATAGTCGGACCATCCCTTCCTTACTCGTTTTGATTCAAATCATCAAAGCCTTGGAAGTAGATTTGGATCTATTTTTTAATGACTTGAGCGCCCACGGAACTGGATCGCCTATTCTGGTTCAGCGGAAAAATGAGTACCAGCGTTTCGAAAAGGAGGCTGCAAGTGGCTATGAATATTTCCGGATTTTCACCAAAAAAGTAAAGCAAAGTACGATCGATATTGTGCTTCTTGAGATCCAACCCGGGAGTTTGCGGGACTTTGTGCAGACAGAGGCCTTTGAGTACAAGTACATTATTTCAGGAAAAGTAAAGTATCAGTTCTTAGATCAGGAAATAGAGCTAGAAGCTGGAGACTCCATGTTGTTTGATGGAAGGTTGGCTCACAACCCGAAAAATGAAGGCGATATAGTAGCACAGATGCTGGTGGTTTATTTCTTTGAGGAAAAGTGAGGCGATATTTAGTTTTATATAGTTTGTTTTTATTCACCTTATCTGCTCCAGCCCAAACTGATTGTCGAGATGAATCGGGTAAAGCAATCAGCCAAGCGTACTTCGAGACAAAAATCTTGAAGATATCTTACTTTGCGATTCCATCGGATACTCCCGGATAAAAAATTTAGTTCTTCGTACTCCTTTTGGAAAAGTAGATCCTGCGTCTTTTTTTGAAGCAACTGGGAATAGTGAAGCTCTTATTTCGGGAAAATCTCTGATTGTAATCTACTATCCAGGAATGGATGAGTACTACTCGACCGGTATAGGAAATAAACCTCATTCTTGAAAAAAAGCATAAAACTCATTTGGAATGGGCTGAGGAGGAAGGTGCTGCTCCTCCGGGGTATCTATCCAGGAGCTCAAAAGGATTGAAAAAGTATGAGAAAAGTTTCGAGTGGATGTCCGATCCAGAGCTGATCTTTGCAAATCAGTTCTTCAAATTCGCTTACCCCTGTGGGAGCTTTGTAGTGATCCATCCATCCAGGTATTATCGAGCATATCTTGGCGAAGCTCTACTTAGTTAAATATAGGTGTTCTTAAAAAGCTTGAATAATGAGAATAAATAGTTCAAGGCACTAAAATTAACTGATAAAGGGGGTTTGTACCATTACTTGATATGGAGTGAACCGCTTTCTTGTAAGCATTTGGACTTAATAATAAACTTAAAAATGTAATGGCTTATCTGGAAAGCTGGGCTAGTGATTAAGGAGATGATTAAGTGAAAAACGGCTAAATTGTATTGTTAAGAAATTTGGTTTTAATAGGTTCGATTGAAGCACCTTTCCATTCTGAGATGCGCGTCAAATGGATTGGTTGATGAGAAAGAGGATTTGATAATTCTTTGACGAAGAGCTCATTAAATCAGGGTCTAAACATAGTTTTTAAGTACTTTTTGAAAAAATATCCTGCTCCACTCTTGTATAAATTGTAAACGTTTCGATGGATGTAGCGGAAAAAGTAAAAATGTATGAAGGCAAAATCTTTGACTACTTCCTTATCCTTCTTCGATCGGAATAGTCCAGAGGAATTATATCTATAAAATGAAGAAGTAAAAGATTGGCTAGCTATTTTGCCTTTATCTTTAAAGTAGGCAAGTATAACCATATCCATAGCAAAGGCTTTGTAAATAATTGGATTGGATAATAGTGGTTTAATGTCATTTCTAAACATCCAAGTAGAAACATGCCCTAGATAATGAATAGCTATTAATTCTTTCGGTTCGAATATTTTGTCTTTCACCACTTCCACATTGGAAGTTTGATCCTTTCGTTGATGTTCATAGCTAGTAAAAACTAAGTTTACTGTAGGGTTTTCATTTAAAAAATGAAATTGCTTTTCTAGTTTCTGATTATCAATCCAATAATCGTCACCATCACAGAGACAGATATATTTTCCTCGTGCTGCTTTTAGATTTTCGAGGAAATTAAACCTTCCGGTTTTTCTGCCACGTATAAAAATCTTATCCTTTAGATCTCGTTTGAAAAGTCTGATTTTATCGGGATATTTTTGAGCAAATGACTCGCATATTTCTCTTGTACGATCTGTGCTTCCATCCTCGCCGAGTATAATCTCAAAATCAAAGTCAGTTTTTTGACTTAATAAGCTATCCAAACATTGACCAATGTATTCTTCATGTTGATAGGTTTGGACGCATATGGAAACCAAGGGCAATAAACTTTTCTGATTAACGGAGTCTGCATCCATCATTTTTCAGGAACCACTTTGCAGGGATTTCCAAAAGCTACGCAATTGGCAGGAATGTCCTTGGTGACCACACTTCCAACTCCTATAATAGTATTGGCACCGATAGTGATGTTATCTTTTATTACAGCCCCTGATCCGATTAAGCAGCCTTCGCCAACAGTGATCATTCCAGATAGTATTGCTCCGGGATTGATATCTGTAAATCGCCCAATTTTATTGTGATGGCCAATTCTATAGCCCCGCTTAAGAGAAACACCAAAATCTATTTGGCTCTGTGCGCTAATGATCACGCCAGGTTCTACCAGTACCCCATTTGATACCTGAGAGGATGGGGCGATGTATGCATTAGGGTGAATTAGTTGGGTATATCTCGATTCCGATATCCCATAAGAATTTAAGAAATCATCGAAAATTGCCATTTTGTTCATCGGACCTCTTGCACCAAAAAACAATTCATCTGAATCAGATGGGCAACTATCAGCTGCATGGATTTGAATGGGATAAAGTTTTAATGGCATAAATGGTTCTATTCCGAAATCCTTATTGGGATAGAATGCAAATTCGTTCTGTCCATTGATTTCGGATAGAAGATCTATGAGAATCGATGCACTATCTTTCGAAATCCCTAAGAAGCTTACTCTTTTCATTTTTTTCGATTGTAAAAGCCTAAATCTCCAAGTTCCTTTGATGAAAATAGTTCTCGCAAATGAATTGACATCAACTGATGCACCCGAAGTAATAGACCCTTATTAGTTGCTAATTCCCCACCCTTGTGGTCTAACCAAATGTTGTCCTCCAAACCCACACGGACCCCATATCCCATAGCTATGGATGCACCGTTTATAGTCAGTTGATTTGATCCAAGTCCTGCCAGACTAATGAAATGATCTTCAGGAATTTCTCTTATTGCGGTACCTATTTGTGAGAAATTAGCTTGCATCCCTGCAATATTCCCAAACAATAAGTTCCAATAGAATGGACCTTCGATTAGTTTCTTTTTTATGAGATATGACCCATAATTGATCATGCCCAATCCAAAACATTCCAACTCTGGGACTACGCCATATTCTTTCATTTTATTTGCCAGACCTAAGATCGTATCAGGGGAATTAATAGAGGCCTGATACTGAAAATTCAAGGATGAAAGTGTCAATGAGCACATATCAGGCTGTAGTTCGATCACCTCAGATCTTTTCTCTAACTCAGGAAAATTTCTTCCTGAGCTGCTTCCACAAATGATCAGGTCAGGACAATGCTTACGAACTCCTTCAAAAATTTGCTGATAAACTGACTTTCTATAGGTCGGAAATCCATCTGCCTCACGGGCATGGAGATGGGCAATGGTAATGCCTATTTCGTAAGCCTCATGCGTTTGTTCTATGATTTCCGCCGGACTGATAGGGACATGTGGGGTTTCTGATTTGGTGGGGACCATCCCCGTAGGGCAAAAGTTTATGATTGTTTTATTAGAATACATTTCTTGGATAAAGATGTAAAATTGATTTTGGGTACTCTCTATTAAGTGGTCTTGAGTCAGATTGCCACAATTAAATCTTATCTAGTTTCTCATTAGTCTGCTAATATAAAAGGAATGATTTAAAAAGTGATTTTTGCGTACGCCAAACCTAACTCATCGGGATTGTTAATAAGCAGTAGAGTCTCCTATGCATAGTTTATTCAATTGCTATAGACTCTCCGATTTGTAGAATTTGATACTGAATCCCTTCTCTTTCTGCAGCATTCACAAAGTTATCGGGATCCTCGGTATTGAATTCAAACATATTGTAATGATGAGGGATCACAATTCCCGTACCCACTGCTTTGGCAAAGGCAGCTGCTTCGGAAGCACTCATATTTCCTGCTACTTTCTGTTCGGGCTTATTTCCATTGTTTGGCAAGAGCAATATATCTGGTTGGAAATGGGCTATTTTTTTCTCCAATCCTTCTTACCAAAGGGTGTCTCCAGAATGGTAGATGGT
>JBDNIP010000348.1:0-1435 GCA_041688245.1 Algoriphagus sp. | reverse complement strand
TTTTGGTACTTCAAATCCGCAAAGCTCAGCCAAAGTAGGCATCACATCAATGTGTGCGGAAAGTGTATTGATTTCTCGATTTCCTTTGAAAGCAGCAGGGAATCGTATGAAAAATGGTGCTCTGACTCCACCTTGCGACACATCACCCTTGAGTCCTTTAAGTCCAGCTACATAGCGTCGCTGCTGTGGACCATTATCGGTCATGAAGATCACAATTGTGTTGTTCGCAATGCCGAGTTCTTCCAGTTTTTGGAAAAGACGATTCAAATTATCATCGATGTTTTCGACCATCGCATAGACTTTTCGAGCATCTTCTTTGTTTGTCTCAGACATCGGATAAAAAGGCTTTCCGTCTTGGCCAAATCCTGAGCTTGGATCAATATCTTTGTATTTCTGGTAGTACTCGTCTGGTACCTGAAGTGGCGTGTGAGGTGCATTAAAAGATAAATAGGTGAAAAAGGGCTTATCCTTATTTTTCTCAATGAATTTGATCGCTTCGTTTGCAAAAATATCGGAGCAATAACCCGGGTATTTTTGCTGTTCGTTATTGTGCCATAGAACCGGATCAAAATAGCTTTGATCTCCTTGGAAGAAGGTCGTAAAATCTCCGACTTGTCCTATTCCCCCTGAGAGATGAATTAGTGATTCATCAAAACCTTGATCACTTGGTCTCATCGGATAATTATCTCCAAGGTGCCACTTCCCAAAAATCCCGGTAGTATAGTTTTTGGTTTTCAATAGCTCTGCAATTGTGATTTCAGAACTTGCCATCATCGCTCCGCCATTGTAGGTGTCACGAACGCCTGTTCGCAAGGAATACCGACCTGTCATCAGACTGGAGCGGGTCGGGGCACAAACAGGGGAGACATAAAAGTTGGTAAACCGAACACTCCCTTCAGCAAACGCATCGAGCGTTGGCGTATTGATATGAGGATTGTTGTGAAATCCTAAATCTCCATATCCTTGATCATCTGTAATGATGAGAATGACATTTGGAGGTGTTTCCTTTTGCTGGGCAAAGCTTTTGAAACCTAGAAATAAGAAAGCTACAAGTGGAAAAATGCGAAGTATTGGGCTCATGAAAATTTTATCTGATTGAAAATCAATCTAAAAAAATTTGACATAAAATGCTCTAAGAGCTAAGACCCAATTTCGCTTTATAAGTCTATTTGATTATCCGCTACTTTGCCAGTAGGCAGAAGAGGCAAGAATATAATTGGCGCATAATTGATAATTGGGCGTTTCGGTCTCCCGTCTTCTGTCTTCGGCCCCAATAAGCGAAGAAAATAAGGTTACTGGCATCATTGCGGATACACATATAAGTCTATTAGCCTTTTGTCAATTCAAAAACTGTGATTTCTGGCCTTACATTAAATCGAATTGGAAAAATATTCCCAAGTGCTCGGTTGATGTATAAAGTTCTTCCGTCCTTGAG
>JBDNIP010000347.1:0-4999 GCA_041688245.1 Algoriphagus sp. | reverse complement strand
TTGTAAGTCCCTGACTACTATTCAGTTCAAACCCTTTTCTTATTTCTAAATCTAATCTAGTATGAAATTCAAATTTTTAATTGTCGCTTTCCTTACGATCAATTTAAGCTTTGCGCAGCAAAAAGAATCCGCTATCAAAGCGACTGATCCAAAAGCCCAAGTCTTTGAGTCCAAACATTCAGTAACGATTGATGGAAAGACGATCAACCTGAATGCAAAAGCAGGGACTATGGAGTTGAAAGACGAGAATAATAAGCCGATTGCCTTATTCGGATTTACCGCATATTTCAAAGAAAATCCAGAGAAAAACCGTCCGATAATTTTTGCTTACAATGGGGGACCAGGTTCTTCCTCTTACTGGCTTCATATGGGGATCATGGGCCCAAAGCGAATTGTAGTGGATGATCCCAACTACAATCAACCTGCGCCTTATCAATTGGTGAATAATGAATTCTCAATTTTGGATGTGGCCGATGTGGTCATGATGGATCCGGTGGGAACTGGACTTAGTGTTCCAATCGGTGAGTCAACAGGTAAAGATTTCTGGGGAGTAGACCAGGATATTCGTAGTGTGAGCTTATTTATTATGCAGTTTTTGAAGGAACATGATCGCCTTAATTCTCCCAAATATATCCTTGGCGAGAGCTACGGAACCTTCAGAAATGCTGGTGTGATGAATTATTTGCTGGGAAGTGGCTACGGATTGAATGGAGTGATCATGGTCTCTGCTGTTTTTGATCTTCGAACGCTATTCTTTGCGCCAAATGAAGACATGTCTTACGTAGTCTATCTGCCTACGATGGCTGCAACATCCTGGTATTATGATAAAGTCGCAAACAAGGGAAAGGATCTGCCATCTTTTGTACAGGAAGTTCGTGAGTTTACGGAGAATGAATACATGCCTGCACTTTTCAAGGGTAATACACTCACAATAGCTGAGCGTACTCGAATTGCTGGTAAACTTCAGGAATATACTGGGGTCTCTTCCGAAATATGGGAAAGAGCCGACTTGAAATTGATGGCGGGGGAGTACTTTCAGGAATTGCTTCGAAAAGAAGGGAAAACGGTGGGGCGACTCGACTCGCGATATTCCGGAATCAACAAGGATCCAATGTCAATGGATTCCTTTACTGATCCTCAAAGTGATGCCATTTCACCTGCTTATACCATGGGTTTTTTAGATTATTTTCATGGAGCGTTGAATGTGAGTAAGGAGTTGAACTATTCAACTTCAGCGTATTCCAAAGAAGGATTCAACTGGGACTGGAAGCATAAAGGAACAGATTCCTGGGGGGCTGATGCTTCGGTGACGACCCTACCCGATATGGAAAATGCGCTGTCTAAAGATCCTAATGTAAAGATTCTGATCATGAATGGGTACTATGATTTGGCTACGGTGTTTTACGGAGTAGAGCACTCCATCGCTCATTTGAATATCCCTAAGTCCGCCAGTGATCGGATCATTATGACCTATTATGAAGCGGGACATATGATGTATACAGATCTTCCTTCCGCAAAACTCTTTCGTGATGATCTGAAAAATTTTATTCAAGACACCCTTCGAAAGTAATATGAAAATGCCCAATCGAAAAGTCCAGTTCTCCTATATAATTCAAGAATTTACGACCTCAGTACTATTCGGTTGGGCATTTTTAGTTTTTTCATGCGCAGAGGCACAGAAGCCCGAAAGACAAAACCTATACTTTCCTCCTAATGGATCAATTGATTGGGAGACTCAATCTTAAGTGAGCTAGGTTGGGATGCAGGAAAACTAGTGGAATTACTTTCTTGGCTACCCGGGCAGGGTACTCGGGCTTTCATTATTCTAAAAGACGAAAAAATTGTCACGGAGGAATATTGGGGACAAAAACTTACTGGGCTAGATGATATGGATCAAAACTCGTTTTGGTATTGGGCTTTCACCGGAAAAACATTAATCGCTACGTTGGTAGGTATTGCGCAGGAGAATCGCTTATTGAAGACTTCTGATCGGACACAGCAATACTTTGGCAAAGGTTGGACTACACTAACATCCTCACAGGAGCGTGATATTAAATTAATCCATCACTTAACCATGACAAAGGACTGAACGATCAACATATAGCTATTGACAATACAAACCCTGAAATTCTCACCTATTTGGCTGTTCCCGGTGAACGGTGGAGTTACCACAAGGCCCCCCATACGTTATTAGAACAAGTAATTGTTAAAGCTGTGGGGAAAAGTTGTCAATCTTTTTTTGAAGAGGCTCTCGGGAAAAAGATTGGAATGAAAGGTTTTTGGCAGAAGTCTGGATTTAATAATGTATTTTTCAGAGATACAAGGTCCTTTGCACGATTCGGTCTACTTCTCTAAGCAAAAGGAAATTGGAACGGTGAAAAAATTTACTCGGGGAGTTACTTTAATGAGTTATCACAAAGCGCTCAGACCATCAATCGAGCTTATGGTTATTTGACTTGACTCAATGGTAAGTCTTCGTATATGCTTCCTCAAAGCCAAACCGTTTTCCCCGGAATGTTGATTCCTCAAGCGCCAGATGACATGCACCAGGCAATGGGTAAGAATGGGCAGTTTTTGATGATACTTCCTTCCGAAGGATTGGTAATAGTGCGAATGGGTAGTTATTCTGATACTCTTCCGGTTCCATTTTTATTGATTCCTGAGATTTGGGATCGTTTGAATCCAGTGATTGGGAGATGAGAACTAAAGATAGAGATTTACCCTAATCAATGAAGATATAATCTTTTATTTTATCCAAAGTCATTGGCTTTTCGAGAAAACCGCTAACTATTTCAAATTCTTTAGCTCTCTGGCGATCCAGAAAATCTATTGAACTGGATAATATTACGATTCGATCTTTTCTGAAAGGGAAGAATGTTGAATACTTGTCCAAAAATTCCCAACCATTCATAACTGGCATATTAATATCCAAAAGAATAAGGATTCCTTCGTCCTTAGATAATCGTTTGATTTCAGCCAAAGCATTCTCAGCATCCTGAAATTCTAAGATATTTTTCGAAATGTCCGCCTTTCCCAATAATCTTCTATTTATCAAATTATTGATAGGGTCATCATCCACTAGAAAAATGGCATTGTAATGAGGCATTAATTTGTTTAAAGAAAAATAATTTTTGATATACTGGCCAATATACGATTATTCCGCTCGCTGGAAAAAGGAAAAACCTTCTATTAATGAGTTTGACCGCTGGTTTTGCATATTTCTAAAAAAAAAGAGATCCTGAAAAGGATCTCTTTGATTATTGGGTTAGTGGAATTACATCATTCCACCCATTCCGCCACCGCCCATTGGAGGCATTCCTGCGGAATCTTCTTTCTTGTCGGCTACCACACATTCGGTAGTCAGAAGCAATGCAGCAATTGATGCAGCATTTTCTAGCGCAAGACGGGTAACTTTAGTTGGATCGATTACACCTGCTTCGAATAGATCTTCGTAAATATCTGTTCGTGCATTGTAACCATAATTACCTTTGTTCTCTCTGATTTTATTGATCACTACTGATGGCTCGCCACCTGCATTTGATACGATAGTTCTCAAAGGAGACTCGATTGCCTGTCTTATGATGTTGATACCAGTATCCTCATCTTCGTTCAGTCCCTTAAGATCGTTAAGTGCTTCTGCGGCTCTTACAAAAGCTACACCACCACCTACAACAACACCTTCTTGTACAGCTGCTCTTGTAGCATGCAAAGCATCATCTACTCGATCTTTTTTCTCTTTCATTTCTACTTCAGTAGCAGCACCGATGTATAGAATAGCTACTCCACCTGATAGTTTGGCAAGTCTTTCCTGAAGCTTCTCTCTATCGTAGTCAGATGTAGTCTTATCGATTTGAGCTTTGATTTCAGCTATTCGCCCTTTAATGGCTCCAGCATCTCCAGCACCATTGACGATAATGGAATTATCCTTATCAATGTTGATTTTGTCAGCTCTTCCCAACATATCAGTTGTAGCATTTTCCAATTTGAAACCTCTTTCTTCAGAGATCACAGTACCGCCTGTTAAAATGGCGATGTCTTCCAACATTGCTTTTCTTCGATCCCCAAAACCAGGAGCTTTTACAGCTGCTACTTTGAGTGCTCCTCTAATCTTGTTTACTACAAGTGTAGCAAGTGCTTCACCATCTACATCTTCAGAAATAATCAAAAGTGGCTTACCAGTCTGAGCAATAGGCTCAAGAATAGGAAGCAATTCTTTCATAGAAGAAATCTTCTTGTCGTAGATTAATATGTAAGGCTGATCAAGTTCAACCTCCATTTTCTCGGTGTTGGTCACGAAATAAGGAGAAAGGTATCCTCTGTCAAACTGCATACCTTCTACAGTTTTTACCTCAGTTTCAGTTCCTTTTGCTTCTTCTACAGTGATGACACCGTCTTTACCGACTTTGTCCATCGCATCAGAAATCATCTTACCGATTTCCTCATCGTTGTTTGCAGACACTGTTGCTACCTGAGCAATTTCTTTTGAAGTAGAAATTCCCTTGGAGTTTTCTTTCAATCTAGCCACTACAGCCGATACCGCCTTATCAATGCCTCTCTTCAGGTCCATTGGATTAGCTCCAGCTGCAACGTTTTTAATACCCACGTTGAAAATTGACTGTGCCAGAACAGTAGCTGTAGTAGTACCATCACCTGCGTTGTCTGCAGTTTTTGATGCTACTTCTTTTACTAATTGGGCACCCATATTTTCAATAGGCTCGGACAATTCAATTTCTTTTGCTACCGAAACACCATCTTTTGTGATCGTTGGTGCACCGAATTTTTTATCAATAATGACATTTCTTCCCTTAGGGCCTAATGTCACTTTAACTGCATCTGCAAGTGCGTCCACACCTCTTTTTAATCGGTCTCTCGCGTCTGTGTTGAAAAATAGTTCTTTGGCCATTTTTATTAATTTTTGAGGTTATTTCTTTATTAAATTAAAGTATCGCGAAAATATCAGACTCTCTCATGATGAGGTATTCGCTTCCTTCGACACTTA
>JBDNIP010000346.1:0-4010 GCA_041688245.1 Algoriphagus sp. | reverse complement strand
TAGCCCACCGCCTCAAATCGCCATTGATCTGCAAGTATAAAAACTAGATTTGGCTTTTGCGCATCAGCTATCTTGACTGGATTCTTGGCTCCAGAGCAGGCAAGGCAAAAAAAGACGAGCGCAACCTTTATAATATTATTCATTTTCAATCGAATAGTAAGACATCTTGTACTAGTTCGATCGAAAAACGAGGAAGATCATACTGCCCTGTCCTGCACCTGCTGCAATGATAAGGATTGAAGTTTAATTAGCTCTCCAAAAGAATGGCGTGAAAAGAATTAGAATCGTAAATAATTCCAATCTACCTAGAAGCATAATGAAGGAAAGGAAGATCTTGGCTGCTGGGGAAAAGAAAGCAAAGTTATTTACCGGCCCTACTAATCCGATTCCCGGACCCACATTACCCAGCGAAGTAGCCACAGCCCCAAAAGAGGTTAACAAATCATAACCCATGAGCGAAAGTACCCCCGATCCAAGCACAAATATGAGGAGGTAGATCAACAGGAAATTCATAATGTGAGTAATAATTCTACCGGTAACACGATCTCCATTGATCATCAATGGGACAATCGCTCGAGGATGAACTAACCGCTTAAACTCCAACCAAGAATTTTTGATGAAAGTTAAATGTCTCACAAATTTGATTCCTCCAGCGGTGGAGCCCGCAGATCCACCTATAAACAATAGCATGAAGAAGAAGAAAGTAACTCCTTCATTATAAGTCGTATAGTCATCGGTAATAAATCCCGTTGTGGTCACTAATGAGACTACCTGAAATAAAGAGTTTCGAAACGCCAATTCACTGGAAACGCCACCTTTAGCGAATATTGGGAAGTATAATATTACTGCGATTGCTATGAGCGAAAAAGTATAAGTCTTAAACTCATCACTTTTTAAAACGCGCTTGAATTTGCCTACTAAACCAAAATAAATTACAGTAAAGTTGGTTCCTGCCAAAAACATAAAAAAGATAGCTGTGTATTGGATAAAGGCCGAATCATAATAAGCCATACTACTGTTTTTGGTGGAGAAACCACCAGTTGCCAAGGTGGTCAGGGCATGATTGATCGCATCAAAAAAGGTCATTCCCCCTGCCCAAAAGAGTAACATCGCAACAGTGGTCAAGCTTACATATACATACCACAGTCGCTTTGCAGTTTCTGAAATACGCGGGTGAACTTTATCAGAAGTGGGTCCGGGCGATTCCGCTACGAAGAGCTCAATTCCACCGATTCCCAAAAGTGGAAAAATGGCTACTGTAAGTACGATTATCCCTAATCCTCCAATCCATTGTGTCATGCTTCTCCAGAATAGCAATCCCTTTGGCATAGCTTCAATATCAGTCAAAATAGAAGCTCCAGTAGTAGTAAGACCAGACATAGTCTCAAAAAGTGCATCTGCAAAACCGGTTATCTCCTTACTTAGAATGTAAGGAAGCATACCAACTCCAGCCATTACCAGCCAGCTGATAGCTACGATTAAATAACCTTCGCGCTTCCTGATATTTTGATCTTGTTTGGAAAAAGACATAAACAAGCTAATCCCTAAAATAATAGCAAAAACTGCCGAGGTCAAGACTGGCCAAGGATCTTCGTCGAAATAAATCGAAAAGGCAATTCCAGGCAGCATCAAGAATCCTATTAGCACTAAGAGTGCGCCCATGATTCTTGCGATCGCTTTGAAATGGATCATACTTTAGTGAAATATTTTTTCCAATGCATACTTTGCCTCTGGAAGTGCAAATACTATGGCTTTATCATTCATTGCAAGCTGGAAATTTCCATCTGGAATCAAAACTTCCTCTCCTCGAATCACTCCGGCGATAATTGCTGAGTCAGGGAAGCGGAGATCCTTTAACTGGTTTTTAATCACACGATTATTCTTGCAAATAGAGTATTGGATAAATTCAGCATCAACTCCATAGATTCCAGATACTGCCTCTACGCTTCCCTTTTTCAAATAACGGGAGATTTCATTCGCAGCTACCAGCTTTTTATTGATTAAGGAATCCACTCCAATGCTATGTGAAATATGGATGTACTCACGTGTGTCTACGTGCGCAATCGTCTTATATACGCCATGATTTTTGGCCGAAAGACTGGTGATAATATTCGTTTCGGAAGATTCAGTCAACGCAATAAATGCATCCATTTGCTCTAGACCCTCTTCGATAAGTAATTCGATATTTTTATAGTCGCCGTTGATGACCAAACTATTTTTCAGGTTTTCCGCAAGCCATTTGCATTGCTCCTTGTCTTTATTGACCAGAGTCACTCTATATTTATCCTCCAATCTAAGCGCAGTGGATAAGGCCATGTCACCGCCACCAATGATCATGATGTTTTTGACCATTACTTTCTCTTGACCTAGCAACTCAAGAATATTCTCAGTATTTTTCTTAATGGATACAAAGAAAACATGATCCATATTTCGGACGATGGTATTACCTCTTGGGATAATTGTTTTTTGATCTCTAAGGATCGCAATAATTCGGATATCTTCAAAGATAGGATTGGATTTGGTATCCATAATCCGCTGGTTAACAAGAGGATTAGACTTATCTAGCGTAACGCCTACTATATTCAGTTTTCCACCACCAAAATCGAAAATCTCATTGAAACTTGAGTTCTCGATCATATTAAAAATTTCCCTACTACAAAGCATGGTAGGGGAAATCAAATTATCGATTCCCAGATTGTTGAAGTAAGTTAAATTTTCGGGGTCAAGGTAAGAGTGATTTCTTACGCGAGCCATTACACGTTTAGCTCCAAGCTGCTTTGCAAGAAGTGCAGTGACAATATTCGTTTTCTCCGAAGTAGTCACTGCCAGAACCATGCTTGCATTATCAACACTGGCACGCTGCAAGACTTCAAATGAAGTTGCATCCCCTTGTACTGTCAATACGTCAAGCTTGGAAGAGACATAGTCTAGGACTTCGCGATCATTATCGATCAGAATGATATCCTTATTATCATAACTTAATTGAGTTGCGAGATGGTAACCCATATCCCCCGCTCCTGCAATGACAATTTTCATCCCCATAAGATAATTCAGGTGATTTGATAAGGGACAAAAATAATAGCTTTCCTGATGGTAATCAGTTTATAAGCGAATTCTTTTAGTTTTTGAATAAAAATCCAGTGGAAAAGTATTTGCAACCCTTCTCAGAAAGAACCAATCTGCATATCAATCCAGTAGTTCGGTGCTCTTTTTATCCGGCATCTCCTCCACATCTTTCAATTTCCGCTGAATAGCACGCGTTCTAGCACCTACCAATTTATCAAGTTCTGAATTGGCTTCGCCCAATTTTTTCTGAGTCCGCTCGATCAGCATCCCAAACTTTCCAAATTCAGTCTTAACCGCACCCAAAATCTGCCATACTTCTGAACTGCGTTTTTGGATAGCCAATGTTCTGAAACCCATTTGAAGACTGTTTAAGATTGCGGATAAAGTCGTAGGTCCTGTAATAATAATTTTATAATTCACCTGAATTTCCTGTGAGAAGCCTGGCTCTCGTAGAATCTCCGCGTATAAACTCTCCACCGGGAGGAAAAGTATGGCAAAGTCAGTCGTGTGTGGAGGATTAATGTATTTACTCTGGATATCAGATGCAGCTTTTCTAACTGCTTTAAATAGTTCTTGGCGACTGGAATCTATAGCTTGCTTATTAGCTACTTCATACGCATCAACTAGCCTCAAGTACGATTCCTGAGGGAATTTAGAATCAATAGGCAGGAGAATTTCTTCTTGCTGACCGGGCATTTTAATCGCAAATTCCACCCGCTCCCGAGTTTCATTTCCTACCAGTACATTCAGCACATATTGATCCGGGCTTAATAAACTTTCTAGAATTGCCTGTAATTGGTATTCTCCCAAAATCCCTCTACTCTTTACATTAGTAAGCACACGCTTAAGGTCCCCCACTCCTTTTGCGAGATTTTGCATTTCGCCAAGACCTTTTTGAACTGCCTGAAGCTGGTTACTGACCATTTCGAAGGATTGACCTAATC
>JBDNIP010000345.1:0-3041 GCA_041688245.1 Algoriphagus sp. | reverse complement strand
TTACCATAGCGCTCCTGAGCTTTGACCATGATCTGACATTCTTCAATGGTATTGGCAATCGGCTTTTCAACGTAGACATTTTTGCCAGCTGAGACCGCATCCACCATATTCAAGCAATGCCAATGGTCTGGCGTACCAATGATCACTACATCAATATTTGGATCTTCGAGCATCTTCCGATAGTCCGCGTATTGCTTCGGACGAGTCCCTCGGATTTTGAATACATCTTCCGCACGCATATCCAGGATACTTTGATCGACATCCGCCAAAGCCACACAATTCACATGAGGCATTTTAAGATGTGCATTCATATTCGACCAGCCCATTCCTTTACAGCCTATGACGCCGTAGTTGAGTTGATCTGAGGGAGAAACTCTGCGAGTAAAAGCACCGAAATCAGCAGCAGTCAGCACTTGAGGCATACTCAGACCTGCTCCAATGAGCATTGTATTTTGTATAAATTTTCTTCTTGAGGACATGATAGATTAGTTTTGGGTTTAGCGGTTATCGGTTGTCGGTTATCGGTTGTGGGTTGTGGGTTAATAGTTTTAACAGACAATCCATAACCGATTACAATTTACGGACCCAGATATTTCTAAATTTTACAGGATTACCATGGTCCTGAAGTTTGATTGGAAGTTCCTCGGCATGAGCTTTATAATTCGGAATCCCGATGTACTCTGTAGGACCTTTAAGGATTACATTATTTTGTGCCAACACTCCATTAATCAGAACAGTCACAGTAGCAGGTGCCGTCACCATACCATTCTTGTCAAAGCGTGGTGCTTTGAAGATGATATCATAGTAATTCCATTCTCCAGGAGGACGAATTGGATTGACCAATGGCGGATGCTGCTTGTAAATACTACCAGCTTGTCCATTCGTATAAGTCTTACTTACATAGCTATCCAGTACCTGCACTTCATAAATCCCCATTAGGAAAAATCCGGAATTTCCTCTTCCCTGACCTTCCCCGACAATTTCAGTAGGCGCAGTCCACTCAAAGTGGTATTGGGCATCTCCAAAAGCTAATTTGGATTGGATGTCCCCTTTTCCTTTTTGTGCGATCGCGGAACCATCTTCGATTTTCCACTCAGCTGGTGAACTCCCATCTCGTGCACTTACAAAAGCATTCAGGCTTGACCCGTCAAATAGTACAATCGCATCCGACGGAGGAAGATTGTTCTCAGTACCAGGAGTGATTTTTGGAGGAATTGGAGTGTAAAACTCGGTAGCCTCAGGCTTCATTGGCGGCGGAATTTTCTCTTGCGCACAAGCAACGGTACCAAGCATACCTATTCCTGTCAGAAGCAATAGTCTTTTCGTATTCATACTAGTCTATTTAGGGTTGAGATGTTAATACTTTAAATTAGGTCAATTTGCTCTGAATCAAAAAACCATTTATGGATTTTTGGTTTCAGTGGCATTTCTTTTTCTTAATTTTCGTCAAAATAGCAACTATGAAAAAATCTCTACTTCTAATTATCACCTATATTTTATTGAATTCGGCTGCTTACGCCCAGTCAACCTATTTTTTTCCCGGAGAAAAATTTGATTCAGCCATTCCTTCACCAGAGGAATTTCTGGGTTATCCTATCGGTGATTGGCATACCCGCTATGATTTGATCGTAAAGTATTTTGAAAAACTGGATCAACTTAGCCCGAATGCGCAAATCACCACTATTGGCTATACGCATGAGCGAAGACCTAAAGTAATCTTAACCCTAGGCTCAAGCACTAATCTCTCCAACTTGGAAGCGATTCGAGTAAAACAGATTCAATTGGCCGATCCTTCTCAATCCAAGCCCGATGTCAGTCAAATGCCAAGCATTATTCATCTTGGATATGAAGTTCATGGTAATGAGCCCTCCTCAGCAGAAGCAGCGATGCTTTCAGCCTATTGGGTTTTGGCTTCCCAAAGTGAGTTGGCAAAGAACATCCGAGAAAATTCTATCATTCAGATTGATCCTACAGTAAATCCTGACGGTAGGGATCGTCATAGCCTTTGGGCTAACAGCAATAAAGGCCTTCCTCCGGTGGCAGATCCCCTCGATCGAGAACATAACGAAGCTTGGCCTGCTGGTCGGACGAATCATTATTGGTTTGATTTAAACCGGGATTGGCTACCGCTGGCACATCCGGAATCTCAGTCTAAAATCGCCTAGTATCATCAGTGGTATCCAAATGTGACAACAGATTTCCATGAAATGGGAACAAACAGCACTTACTTTTTTGAACCTACCAAACCTTTTGGAAGTGAGAATCCCGTGGTGCCAAGAAAAAATTACGATGATATCAACGTCCGTTTTGCTAAATACTTCGCCAAATACTTAGATGAGATTGGAAGCCTATATTGGTCCAAAGAAGTCTTCGATAACAGCTACCCTGGTTATGGATCAACCTACCCGGATATTCAGGGTGGATTAGGTTTAGTCTTTGAGCAAGCCAGTAGCCGTGGTCATTTACAATCCAGCCAACGTGGACCGATCAGCTTTGCGTTCACTATTCGAAACCATGTCAGAAGTTCACTGGCTACCATGGAAGCAGCCCTAGACAATCGGGTATTTATGCATGATTACCTTCGTGAGTTTTTTGAGACAGCTGTAGCTGAAGGACAAAAAGACGCTGCAAAGAATTACCTCTTCGGAGACGAATTTGATGCAAGCCGCACACAGCTTTTTGTTAAATTCTTGATGGATCATCAGATCAAAGTCTATGAAAATACCAACGATGTTAACTTAGGAGGCTATATATTCAAAAAGGGAAAGTCCTATCTCGTCCCTACTGCCCAACCACAATATCGTATGGTGAGAACCATGTTTGAGGAAGTAACGGAATTTGCTGACTCAGTCTTTTACGATGCTTCGGCTTGGACGATGGCACATGCATACGGAATGCCTTTTGCAAAAGCTCCAGGATTGAAATCAGGAGGATTATTGAAAGCGACTCCAACCCTTTCCTTTGAATTCCCTACCGTAAAAGCATACGCATACTTAGTGGACTGGTCTGATTACTATGCGCCTAAGCTCCTCTTTGAATTA
>JBDNIP010000344.1:0-1505 GCA_041688245.1 Algoriphagus sp. | reverse complement strand
GGGAAATTGATTACTTCAAGCTGAAAACTGAAGTTTCAAGGAATCGCTTACCCAAATCGCAGTGCAAATCATCCTAAACAGAAAATGGCAAACAGCAATCTCACCAACGCAAAAAAGGCAAAGAATGACGAGTTCTACACCCAATACCACGACATCGAAAAAGAAATCAATGCTTACCTAGATTTCAATCCGGAAGTTTTTCGGGGAAAAACCATTCTACTTCCCTGCGACGATCCTGAGTGGAGCAACTTTACCAAATTCTTTGCACAGAACTTTCAGCGATTTGGGTTAAAGAAGCTAATCAGCACCAGCTACGCCACAGATAGCAAGTTGTATAAAAGCTCCTACCAAGTCTCCATGTTTGAAGAAAGCGCTCCCCAATACGACGCAAAGAAAACCAAGAAGCACGGTAAGATTTTTACCCTAACACATGATAAAAGCGGGGATGGCAAAATCGATGTGGACGATCTTGACTGGAGCTACTTAGAAGGTGATGGTGATTTCAAAAGCAAAGAAGTCATCAAGCTGCGAGATGAAGCGGATATCATCATCACCAATCCTCCTTTCTCTCTATTTAGAGATTTCTTGGCTTGGATCGTGGAAGCGGATAAGCAGTTTGTGATTATTGGGAATATGAATGCGATAACTTATAAAGAAGTTTTTCCGCTAATCAAGGCTAATAAAATTTGGCTTGGAGCTACTGGAAATGGTAGCGATATGGTTTTTGCAGTTCCAGAAGGCGTAGAAGTTGCTGAAAAAGATAGGGAAAAAGCTGCACGTTTAGGATATGTGGGAGATTATACAAGGCTTGGGAATTCATGCTGGTTCACAAATATCGACCACGGAAGACGTCATCAGCCTTTGGCATTAATGTCTAAAGAAGACATTATCAAATTTGGTACAAAAAAGCCCTTTGAAACCTACGACAATTACGATGCGATAGAAATTTCATTTGTCAAATACATACCAAGCGATTATGAAGGAGTAATGGGTGTCCCGATTACTTTCTTGGATAAATATTCTCCTGAGCAGTTTGAAATTTTAGGTCTTACAAAAACTTGGTTTGGTTCTTCTACCAAAATTTATCTTCCTCAGATCCAAGTTAGTTCAAACGGTAAAAGAAGCACAGTAACAAAGCTAAATGACGGAGCTACGCTACAATTGGACTCTCCTCCCTCTGGACAGACATTTTATATAGTCGATAACAAAAATTACATTCAGCTATACGCCCGGGTACTTATCAAACATAAAAACCCATCCAAATGAAAACTTTTTTAAAAACCGAGATCACCGTCCAAGACATCTGCGATGGCTTTGTTTATAATGAGTTGGAAGGCAAGGGACTTTTTGGCTTGGCGGGCAAACTCACCATCCAACCCGAATACCAGCGAAACTACATCTATGCCGATGGAAAGCGAGACGTAGCCGTGATCGAATCTATCCTGAAGGGCTATCCTTTAGGCTTAATTTACTTCAATACCGTAAGTGCTGATAAGTTTGAAGTC
>JBDNIP010000343.1:0-3776 GCA_041688245.1 Algoriphagus sp. | reverse complement strand
TTAGAAATATCAAACTTGCTGTTTTCAACTTGACTTCCCCATACAAATTTTCATATATTCGCATCACAGATGGAATCTTAGCTCAGCTGGTTTAGAGCGCTGCTTTGACAGAGCAGAGGTCAGGGGTTCGAATCCCTTAGGTTCCACAATGCACTGAATTTAGGTTCGGTGCTTTTTTTTGATTTTTAAATCAGGAGAGCATAATTCTTGGCAAAGAGCCTGCCTTTTCCATACTCGGTTTTTCTGCGTTATATTTTAATTCTAAATTCGAATAAAATCCCCATTTATGAAATCGAGCATGACAAAAAATCCCATTGGGATGATTATGCCCTGCGAGATTCCATATGACCTCTAAAAAGCAATTACAATAATATGAAAAAACACGCACTCTTATTTCTTTTTGCCTTTTCGCTAATCTGTTCGGCTTTCGCACAGATTCAAACTCCCGAGCAGTTTCTCGGCTACAAACCCGGTGACCGATTTACTCCGCACCATCGAATGATTGACTATTTCGAGCATGTCGCTGCGAATAATCCGAACGTTAAGCTCATCCAATACGGTGAGACCAACGAAAGACGTCCACTGATTCTAGCGGTCTTTTCCAGCACAGCGAACATGGCGATATTGGAAGAAATTCGTACAGACAACCTCAAGCGAGCTGGTTTGATGGATGGTAATCCGATTCATGCCATTCCGGTAAACTGGATGTCTTTCAATGTGCACGGCAATGAGTCCGTGGGCATGGAAGCAGCAATTTCGGCTTTCTACACCCTGGCAAATCCTGCCAATGCCAAATCTCAGGAATGGCTAAAAAACCAGGTGGTAATCATTGACCCGGCAATCAACCCGGACGGTAGAGATCGCTATTCCAACTGGTACAATACGAAAATGAACACTACTCTCCAGCCAGATCTACAGTCAATGGAGCATAGCGAGCCTTGGCCGGGAGGTCGCGCAAATCATTATTTGTTCGACCTGAATCGTGACTGGGCCTGGCAAGTACAGGTGGAATCTCAAGCTAGATTGAAGATTTACCAGCAATGGTTGCCACAGCTTCACCTTGATTTTCACGAGCAGGGCATTAACAATCCTTTTTACATGGCGCCGGCAGCCGAGCCGCTACATGAGCAGCTAAGCCCTTTTCAGCATGAGTTCCAGGATATTTTCGGTCGGAATACTGCAAAATATTTTGACGAAATGGGAAGATTCTATTTCACCAAAGAGCGCTTTGATTTGCTTTATCCATCCTATGGAGATTCTTACCCCATGTTCAATGGTGCAATCGGTATGACTATCGAGCAAGGCGGTGGAGGTCAGGCCGGTCGTGGAGGTTTCAATGCCGTAGGTGATACTGTCACGCTCAGCTACCGAATCGAGGGACATTATACGGCAGCCATATCGGCAACAGAAGTCACCAGCCAAAATGCAAAGCGATTGCTGGATGAGTATAGCAAGTATTACAAAGACAACTCCACCAACCCAAAAGGCAAATACAAAAGCTTTGTGATCAAAGGGGAAAGCAATCCTGCTCAAGTGGCCAAGCTGCTTGAACTCTTGGATAAAAATGGAATTCGCTATGGCAAAGCTGGCGCAAAGTCAGGTTTAAAAGGTTTTGAATACGAAACTGGAAAATCTGTAACTTTTGCTACTTCTGCTGAAGATATCGTGATCTCGGCCTACCAGCCAAAGTCTGTTTTGGCACAGGTGTTTTTCGAGCCAAATCCACAACTTAACGATAGCATTACTTACGATATCACGAGCTGGGCAATGCCTTATGCTTATAATGTAGCAGCCTATGCACTGGAAACCCGATTGGATCCTGCAGGAGCTTACGAAAAGCCTGCTTTCACAGCGAACATCGCAGGCAAAACTCCAGTGGCCTATATCGCAGGTTGGAATGGAACTCGGGATGCAGCTTTTCTGTCGGCATTGTTGAATCAGGGAATCCGTGTGAAATACCCAGAATTTCCCTTTAAAACTGAAGGCAAAAGCTTTCCCGCGGGGACCTTATTAATTACTAAAGGTGGAAATGAATATGTAGCCAACTTTGATCAGAAAGTGGTGGAAACTGCCAACAAGTTTGGTGTTCAACTCGAAACCACCATGACCGGCTACGTGGAAGAAGGCAAGGACTTCGGCTCTCCGAATATCCGTGTAATTCAAGCACCAAAGGTGGCTCTAGTCGGCGGACAGGGAACAAGTTCACTTGGCTTTGGTGAGATCTGGCACTTTTTCGAAAAGGAGCTAGACTATCCTTTGAGTACTTTGGAACTCGAAGACATGGGTCGCTATAATCTCAGCAAATACGATGTAATCATCATGCCATCGACCTATGGCGGAGGATTGAACAAATCGGCACAGGATAAAGTGATGGACTGGGTAAAAGCAGGAGGAAAAATGATTGCAATTGATAATGCTGTTAATCTTTTTGCTAACAAAGAAGGCTTTGTCCTGAAAACTTTTGACTCAGATGAGGAGAAAAAAGCAGCAGAAAAAGCAGCGGACTCACTTGCTAAAGCTGAGCGATTGGCACCTTATACAGAAGGCGAGCGATTGGCGATCTCAGGCGGAGCTGCTGGTGCCATCTATCGAGTGGATATGGATGAGACACACCCACTTGGATATGGAACGGGTGGAAAATTCTATGCTTTGAAGAATAACTCCAGTAAATATGCCTACCTGACGGATGGGGCAAATGCCGGAAAAATCCTGTCAAATGATTCCTACCGTACCGGTTACATCGGCTATAAAATCAAGTCAAGCATGGGAGGTTCATTAGCTATCGGCACTGAAAACCAAGGCCGAGGAGAAATCATCTACTTTGTGGATAACCCAATCTTCCGAGGATTCTGGGAATCCGGAAAATTAGTGTTGAGCAATGCCATCTTTATGGTAGGGCAGTAAAGCAGAGCCAGGATTTTAGAATCAAGAGACAAGACTTTAGAGTCAAGGAGTATCTAGATTTTAGTATCAAGAATTGAGAATTTAGAAGCAAGACCGGCTGCTAAGAAGTAGCCGGTTTTTTTGTGGCTTCTTCAACCACTGAGCGCTTAGAGATTACACAGACTACGACAGAGTTTATGATTTGGCTTAAGCTTACTTTATCGACATTTGCTGATTTCAAGAGTCAACACAAACTACTTTCCCTAAGTCAGGATAAACTTGAGCTCGATGCCGTTTTCTCATTTCGAACTACTAATCAGCTTTTTAAATAATTCTCTTTGAGAAAACTTTCCTTCTTTAGATTCCCCCCGGCAGAGTTTCTTTATATTTTCCTCTAAATCCAACCCTTACCAATAATCCCAAAAATTGCGCATGGTGTATAATAGGGAAAATAGGAGTCCAGGCCTGATTGCCGCCGATAGATCTTCAAAAAAGGACCGTTTTTTTCATAGAAAGTCAAATTTTGTAACTCTAAATCAGATCTGGATTCACATTTCATTGATAGGGTTTAACACAAAGAAAAATTATAAATTGCACAAATAAATATGCACTTTTATATATATTTGCACAAATAAATATGCAAAATGGATGAGCTTCTTGAAATATCGGGTCAACTAATTCACGGTACAAACAGCGCTTTTCAACGATACCTATTTCATCAAATAGATTGGGAAGAAAGGCTTATTGGAATAAAAGGAGCTAGAGGGACAGGAAAGACTACTTTAATTCTTCAATTCTTGAAAAAGAAGCAAGAAGAGGGAAACCAAGTAGCCTATTTTTCTTTAGACGAATTCTATTTCCTTTCCAATAATCTGGTGGATACAGCAAAGTCC
>JBDNIP010000342.1:0-7590 GCA_041688245.1 Algoriphagus sp. | reverse complement strand
TTTCTGTAAGCGAAAGCATTCGTGTCTTAAAAAGGTTACGGAAAAATTAAATATGTTCTACTATTCTGGGTCGCACAATAGATGAAGCAATATAGGAGTAATTACCCATTCAAAAGAAAAATTTTAGCAAGCAATTCCTGATTTAATTCATGACCTCCCTCAAAAAAATATCTTTTGACCGAAATGTCTAGGTTTTTGATCAGTTCCTCCTGTTTTTGAATGCTTTCACCTAGAATTAATTCGTCATGGTTACCCAATACGATAATCAATTCTGTAGTGGAAAATTTCGCTTCTATATTTTCCAATTTTAGATCCTCTGCAAATCCTCCAGCCCATAGAACCAATTGTTTGACTTCCCCAGACCAGTAGCGTGCCCAACGCGTAGCTGTAGCAGCACCTTGGGAGAATCCGAGCACATTGACAATGGGCTTAACCTGATATCCAACAAGCAATTCCTCCATCAAGCGATCCAAGTATCGATGATTATTTGCGATAGCCGTATCACGCTCATGCCGAGTCATCCAGCTGGCTCCAACTCGGCCTCTAAAGCCATCCTGATAGGTATAATTGGTTCCTTCCGGGGCTACAAATAGTCGAGAAGGAGAATCGAAAACTTGAAATTTCCGAATAAAATATTCCGCCAGTTGACCATAGCCATGTAAGATGAGCCAAATCTCTTTTTCCTCAAAAGTAGGGTTGTGGGAAATAGAGTAGTTTGCTTCGTAGGCAAGTTGAATTCGTTTTTTCAAGGTTAGCTCTTTAGATCATCCATTTTTAGAGGAAGTAAATTTTTGACTCCGCGCGCGCGAAATACCTGTCCATCCGTACGCAAAATCAGTATGGTCATGATCTTTCCGAATCGCATTTCTACTTCATTGATTCCCTGAAGACACATTCCACATGGACTTACTGATGCCCAAGATTCTTCCCCTTTACGCTTTGCCACCACGCCGATAATAGTCGGAAATTGGGCTGGAAAATTTGCTCCGGCATAGCCCAATACCAGGCGTTCAGCACAAACCCCTACTGGGTAGCTCACATTTTCCTGATTACTGGATTGTAATATCTCTCCGTTTTCAAGTACGACGGCAGCGCCAACTTGAAAATTAGAATAGGGCGAATATGAATGTTCACTGACTGACTTAGCTTTTTCTAAAACTATCTGCTCTACTTCGGACAAAGCTTCAAATTCAACAAGCTCAATCTCAGCGGGAAGGATGATTTTCTTAGACATAGTTCGATTTTTATGTGTTTGAGCAAACGTCCAAAGTAGTAAAATGTTCCTTGATTTAGACCTCAACAATTATTTCCCTGATGATATATTAATCATTTTAGTACGAGAATTACAGCCCATGAAGACGATTTTAATCCTTGGAGGTGGGAAATCCGCCACTTACCTTATTGATTATTTGGCAGACTCCTGTCAGAGTGGAGTACGAAACTTGATCTTGGCAGATTTAGATCTCACCACTGCGCAAGAAAAACTCAAAGACAAACCAAATACAAAAGTGGAAGCTTTGGATATCGAGAACTCGGCCTCGCGAGAGTCCTTAATTTCTTCTGCCGATGTAGTGGTATCCATGCTACCCGCATCTATGCATCCGCTGGTAGCTGGGGACTGTGTGAAGTTGGGAAAACATTTTTTCTCGGCTTCCTATGAGTCTGATCAGATGCGAGCATTAAAACCTGAGATTGAGGCAAAGGGCTTATTTTTCTTAAATGAATGTGGTTTAGATCCCGGGATAGACCACATGTCTGCCATGCAGATTATCGATCAGACCAAAGCTAAGGGGGGAGAAATCATCTCCTTCAAATCCTACTGCGGCGGGCTTCTGGCGCCAGAAAGTGAAGATAATCCGTGGAAATATAAGTTTACTTGGAGCCCACGAAATGTAGTCTTGGCGGGGCAAGGCACTTCCCGTTACATCGAAAAGGGAGAGTCGAAATTCGTGCCATACCACCAATTATTCAAACGTTTGGAGACGATCAGTTTCGAAGGATTGGGGGAATTTGATGGCTATCCAAATCGAGATTCGCTCAGCTATCGCAAAACATATGGGCTGGGAAATATTCCGACTATGCTTCTTGGAACCCTTCGAATAGCTGGTTACTGCAAAGGATGGGATGTTTTTGTTCAATTGGGGATGACGGATGATTCTTTCCAACTGGAATTACCTAAAGAAACGACACTAAGGCAATTTATGAATGCATTTTTACCCTTTGATCCAGAACTTTCCCTGGAAGAAAAACTTGGAAATGTAATTACTGACCTAGATTTCTCCATTTTTGAAAAGTTGCAATGGTTAGGCTTTTTTGAAAATAAGCAACTGCCTCGTACATCTGGCTCCCCGGCTCAATTGCTACAAGCCATTTTAGAAAAGGATTGGATGTTAGCCCCGGATGACAAGGATATGATCGTAATGCAACATCTGTTTGAAATCAAAACAGAGTCAGGAATAAAATCACTAACCTCGAGTTTGGTTTGCTACGGAACAGATCCTACCTACACCGCAATGGCAAAAATGGTGGGCTTACCTTTGGCGATTGCGGTAGATCAATTTTTGAACGGAAAAATCAGCGTTAAAGGACTGCATATACCAGTAATACCAGAGATTTATCAACCTATCTTGAACCAATTAGCAGTAGCAGGAATCATGTTTGAGGAGAGTTATCAATAGGCAGTCGGCAGTTTTCAATGGGCAGTTGGCAGGGAACAGTGGTCAGGGGGTTAACTTCCCCTCTGAGAAATTAGATTTTAACTACTTGGCTGTAGTCTCCAATCTCTCATCTCCGCTCTTTTGCTTCTTGAATCTAACTACTAAAATATAAATACTTTGTAATTAGAGCTTTTCCTTACTCATTCGGTCTCCAATCAAAAGGTGGAGATAATCCTGCGCCGGGGATCACCCTACAATCATCCGGGATAATTGCTCGTGGCTGAACAAAATCAAGCTGACTATTTTTAATATAAACTCGCCGCTGACTTTCTCCCGCTGCTATAAAAAACCCTAGCACAACCTCTTCAGGATCATCCAAACTGATCATGTTTCCTCGGATATTTGCTGGCGGCGGATCAAAAACAGATCCACTGATTTCAGACTGTTGCTTGACCGATCTCAAAAATCGAAATGCCTCCTGACTTACATTAAGCTGTCGCAGATCGACACGATAGGTATTTACAAATCTTCTTCCATTGTCAGGAACAAATCCAGCAATCAGCCGAGTGGTCAGACCATTGAAGTTATCATCCGAACTGAGAAAGTAGGATTGATTCCCAACTGTTTCTGTTTGAAAGCAAGTAGAGCAGCAATCTTTTGGAGCTGGACTTCTGTCCGGAGCTGGGGTAGTATAAAGATCTGGTCGGGTCTCAAGCACATAGGTCGCCTCAGAATTTCTGTAATAGTAAAAGTTATTTTGATCCGCAGGATCATCCAAGTCCACAATCAGTTGCACCCCGGAAGCATTATTGATTTCACCCTTCACAGGAATTCGCTTCGATTGATAGCTCAGATTTTTGATCGGAGGTGATGCGTTCACAAGTTCAGGAAGTGAGGTATAGACTTTTCCATCCACTAATTGAATCTGAAGCGAATACGAACGGCCCACTACTGCGGCAAAGGTAGATGGTGTGTCGTAAAAGCCTCGATCTTCGGCGCTCTCTGCTAAGAACGTCACCACTCCCAGATTGTCTCTGACAATGACAGTTGCCCCGGTCACCGGACGAATCAACCCCTGAAAAATACTTCCATAAGTATCCCCTCGGGTCAATCGCACCCGGTGGATACCCAGCTCACTCGTAATTGTCCCATCGATTGTCAGATATTGCTGTCCTTCTTGGACTTCTGTCTCAAAGGGATCGATACAAGCTGTCAGGAACAGTAGAAATAAAAAGGCGTATTTATTCATTTTTAAACTAAGTAAATTAAGGATTCCAATCTATCGGAGGCGAGATGTCAGATCCGTCAATTTCTCTACAATCGTCAGGGACAATAGCAACGTTTTGTCTGAAACTCATATCCTGACCATTGATGTAAATACGCTTTTTGCGCTCTCCTGCAGCCATAAAATAGCCTAAAACTGTTTCTTCGGGATTATCCAAACTGACTACGTTACCTCTAATATTGGCGGGTGGTGGATCAAAGACAGATCCATTGATTTCGTTCTGTTGCTTTACCAAGCGCAAAAAGCGATAGGCTCTTTGGGTAATTCTTAATTGCTTCACATCTATTCTGAAGGTCTGAATAAACCGAAGTCCATCATCTTCAACAAAGCCAATCGGAACTTTTGTATTCAAACCATTAAAATTATCATCCTGAGCTATGAAAATACTCTCATTGCCAACTAGCTCAGTTTTAAAACAAGTATCGCAGCAATCCTTTGGATCAGGATCGCGGTCATCTGCATCTGGAGGTCTGATTGTAAATAAATCCGGTCGCGTCTTTAGAATATACACAGATGGATCATTTCTCCAAAAATAGAAATTGTTTTGATCCGAAGGATCAGAAAATGATCCAATCAACTGTATACCAGATCTAGGGTTAGTTTCTCCTTCGACTGGGATCGTGACGACTTGGTAGCTCAGGTCATCAAGCTCTGGCACAGCTTGCAGAGTTTCCGGAAAAGAAGAATAGGCTTTTCCGTCCACTAACCGAAACAGCAAGGTATAAGATCTTCCTACTTGGGCAGAGAAATTTGCCGGAGAATTATAGCTCCCTCGGTCGACTGTATTTTCAGTGAAAAAGGTGACATTCCCCAAATCGTCTCGAACTATCACCGTAGCACCCGAAACAGGTCGTACCAGAGCTTCAAAAATAGACCCATAAGTAGCACTTCGAGAAAGCTTAATCACATGAGGACCAACTCCAGAAGTCACCATACCCTCCACTGTCAAGAGCTGCGGCCCTTCTATTAATTCTGTCTTGAAAGGATCAATGCAGCCAATGGCCAAGAAAAGCAAAAGTATATAGCTAGCCCTTTTCATCGGTTTTAAAACTTGATCGAGTAGCTTAAACTTGGAAGAGGCACACCTAGGATCGCCAATCGCAAGGCTTGGGGAGGAGCACCAAACTCATCCGCAAAGAATAATGAAAATGGATTCTTACGTCCATATACATTCAAGATAGAGAAAGTCCAGTCACCATCGTAGAACTTGCCATTCCCCTTTAGCTTAAAATTCACAGCAAAATCTAATCGGTGAAAGTCTGGTAAGCGCTGCTCATTTCTTCGGTCAAAATAGGCCAAGGAATTTCCTGAATAATCAAACTTCGCTTCCGGATAGGTTACCGGCCTTCCAGTGCTATATCCGAAGGTAGCCGAGATAGAGGTATTGGAGCTGACTTTATAATTTCCGATCAAGGTCAGGTCATGGGGCTTGTCAAAGTTGGAAGCAAACCAGTCCCCACCATTGATATTTTCTTCTTCATATGGAGTCAAGACCCTTCGTAGACTTCTCGAATAGGTGTAAGATATCCAGCCTGTCAATCTGCCGAGGTTCTTTTTCGCATAGACTTCAACACCATAAGCTTGACCTTGTGCCGGCACCAATTCGGTTTCGATATGATTCTGAAGAATTAAATTCGCACCATCCTTATATTCCACTACATTTTGGATATCCTTGTAATACACCTCAACAGAAGTCTCAAAGATATTTCCTTTGAAATTTTGGTAGTAACCTAAGGACACTTGATCTACGATCTGAGGCTTAAGAAACTCATCCGCAAGCTTCCAAATATCGGTTGGTGCAATGGTGGCGGCATTCGAAATCAAGTGGATAAACTGATACATTTTATTATACCCGACCTTCACTGAGCTATTTTTGGAGAATGAATAACGCATGGATGCTCGTGGACCAAGCCCATCAAAGCTGGTAATCTTTTCTCCTTTGGCATAAGTAGTCTCACCTATCGCAGAACCATCGGAAATCGGCTGATTTTCTGCATATTGACGTGCCGTACGACTACCGAAGTATTGATAGGTATCATATCGGATTCCATAAGTCATCCCGAATTTTTCCCCCAGCTCAAACTTGTGCTGGAAATGGAAGCCCGATTCCCGGCCGAATTCATCCTGAACTTTCTTCGGTAAAATATCCTGCTCTTCCCCACTGGGGATCAACTCACCAGGCTGCAATGTCAATTGCTTCGTATCTGCTCCAATTGTAATTCTATTCCCTTCCTTGAATTGGTAGCTGAAATATCCCTTGAATCCAAAATCTTGGATTCCAGAATTCAAATCGAAGTCACTAATTCCAGAGCGGTTGAAAATGCTGTAATCGTATTGGGTGTAGTAACCCAAAATGTCAAAGCTTAACTTATCGTTGACTTGACTTTTCCAATTCAGGGAATGACTATTATTTTTCCAGGAAATGGTCGTGTCCGATGCAAAAGCGAAGTCATCGTAACTGGTATAATAGCTATAGGTAAATTCGTTCTTTTCATTGATCGGTGCTGAGATCACCAAGTTGCCATCATAGAAATTTGCCTGGCTGTTTTTGAGATCGGGATTAGAAAGCGCCCCTAGAAACCAATTGATATAAGATCCTCGGAATCCTCCACGTATGGACACCTTGTCTTTTACGAGCGGCCCGTTGATCCCAACTTTCCCAGAATAATTACTTACCATAAGGTCGCCACCCCATTTGGCGATCGAACCGGCTTTTGGGGTAATATCTAAAATAGAAGAGCCTCTACCCCCATATTTGGCTGGAATCACTGATTTGTAAAGTGTCACATCATTTACCAAATCTGCGTTGAATGCAGTAAACAGCCCAAATAAATGTGAAGGGTTGTAGATAGGTGCACCGGCAAATTGAATCAAGTTCTGATCAGCTCCACCGCCACGAACATTCAAGCCTGCTGATGCTTCACCCACTTGGCTGACACCAGGAAGTGTAGCCATAGAGCGAATGATATCCACTTCTCCCAAAAATGGCGGTAGTTCTTTGATCGAATTCATACTAAGCGTGATCGCACCCATATCGGTCGATCGAATATTCTTCTCCGGATCTCTTCCGAAAATTACCACATCCTCCAATTGAAAATCCTCTTGAATCATTTTGATACTGATTCGACCGTCACCTACTGCTGTAATGGGGTAGTTTACCGTCTCATAGCCTACATATCTAAAGACTAGATTGTACTCAGCGCGATCCAAAGTCAATTCGAATGCACCATTATTATCCGTTATCCGATTGACCTGTAATTCAGGAACGGTTACTGTAGCACCTACTAAAGCCTCACCGGTAATCTCATCGATGATTCTTCCAGAGATTTTGATCCCTTTCAGCTGCCCGATGTCACGACCAACTACCTCTCGCTTCACTTCGGTCTGTGCCAAAGTCAAATGAGATATCAAGAGAAATAATAAAAGTAGATTTCTTTTCATAAGTAGTGTTTTAAATGCCGGTTGGGTCAAATATGAAAAGCTCCAATGGAAAATCACCAGGCAAGTTGATATCCTCCTGCCGCATGAAATAGATGAAACCACCCTGGACAAAACTTGCAGCCGTCTTACTCAGAACCGAACCGGGAATAGGATTTTTGGGAACCCAATTGAACGTTTCTAGATTGAATTCCCAAACTTGATTTTCCA
>JBDNIP010000341.1:0-4219 GCA_041688245.1 Algoriphagus sp. | reverse complement strand
TCGACTTGCTTCGCTTCGTCTCATCGGTACAAGCTTCTCGCCCTTTCCCATTTTGATTTCAATACTTGTGATCCCTCTGGGGCTCGAACCCAGGACCCATACATTAAAAGTGTATTGCTCTACCAGCTGAGCTAAGGAATCTTATAACATGTTTTTGAGCGAATTTTACAACTTTTCGGTAGTCAAAAACTATTCAAAATGGCTCCCTACGCTTGCTTTTTGCTAGATCATTGCCGTTATTGGAATGCAAAAATAAGCGACTCAAATTTAAATGCCAAACCTAAAATCAATCTTTCTTGTAAAACTTTTGATATTCTTTGCAGTGATATCCCAAAGCTTTAATTGTCAGGCAGATGTATCTAGTCTTTCAGTTGCTGATTCTTTGTTTAATCAGCGGAGCTACAAAGAAGCAATGGAGATTTATCGCACGAATTACCAAGAAGGGATTTACTCCAGCTCCATGTTATTGAAAATGGCCTTTATTGAAGAAGGGATTGGTGACAATGAGAAAGCGACTATTTATTTAAGCAAATATTATGATTTGTCACCTAATAGTCAGGCTATTACTAAAATAAAAAGTTTGACTGACCAAGACGTGCTAGTTGGCTATGAAGTATCTGACTCACAGCGATTTCTTATATTTATAGTAGAATATAAAGAATACATCGTCGGGGTTCTCTCAATATTTCTTCTCATATCCATGCTTTCAAATTGGTGGACTGGAAGGAAAATCAATAAAAAAGAATCGTATTGGCCTACCGTTTCATTGATTATTGTAATTTTTGGTGCCAATAATTTTCTTGAGGGTCCTCAAACAGGATTGATTACAAGCAGTCCCACATATATTGTCTCAAAGCCTTCCGCGGGTGGGGAATTGATAGAGATGGTTGAGCCTGGACACCGTGTTCGCATAAAATCCAGTAAAGACACTTGGTTTGAAATCGAATGGAAGGATAAGCCAGCATATATTAAAAAAGAAAATGTAACAAGACTTTAAAAAAAAGACCCCGGACGGGGTCTTTTTTCAGTTTTTAAAGGTTTTTAAGTTCGATATTTCGATAATGGACTAAGTCTCCATGATCTTGAAGTGCAATTTTTCCTTTCTTGAATTTACCAAAGCTTGGCATATTCTTGAACTTACTACCTGCAACTAATGCCTCCCACTCAGGAGTCCACATCATCGTACTTAAGGTAGTGGTTCCGTTTAGAACGAATTCAAGTTTACCACCATCAGCAATGATTTCTGCTTGATTCCATTCTCCATAAGGTCTAACTGTTTCTTCACTGCTGACGATCAAGTCGTATAAGTCACCTGCTCTATGGCTGATAATTTTAGCATCTGGATGACCTTCGTTGTCCAAGACTTGCATTTCAGGGCCGGTTTGCCATGGGTATTGATACTCTACTGTCTCATTTATAAAGAAGATGACACCACTATTGCCATTTTGAGCGATTTTCCACTCGTACTTCAAGTGGAAATTCTCAAACTCTTCATCTGTGATAATATCTCCTCCATCCCCTGTCTGCCATCCGTCTTTATTTGCTGCGTCTAAGTAAATGGCTCCATCTTTGATTTTCCAGGCATTTCCGACTTCACCTCCGCCGTACTTATGCCATCCGCTAAATGACTGCCCATCGAACAGTTTGATCCACTCGGATTGAGTCGGATTTTTCATTGTTTCTTGCACTTTCGTAGCTTTTTCGCCACTTGAACAAGAAAATGAAAGTCCTATTAACGCGGTAAATATCAATTGACTTTTCATCACAATTTTATTTTTTTAAAAGCAATACATACCTGATCATGCCCTTAGCATCTTCTTCACTAAGGCTCAAATGCGCAGGCATTGGTACTTCACCCCACACGCCTACAGCTCCGTTAATTACTCTTTGAGCAAGCATGTTGACGTTCTCTTCTGTACTTTCATATTTGGCAGCAACTTCAGCATAGGATGGCCCTACGATTTTTCGAGCTACCATATGACAGGACAAACAATCAGATCCTTTTACTTTCTCGAGTCCTTTTATATATATCGGATCATTTTCGTACTTCTCTTCTAGGGATATCTCCTTCACAGGCGCTGAAGTTACTGTCTCATCTACTGTTTCTGTTTTTATTTCTCCACCACCACATGCAAAAGTCAATCCGACTAATGCGATCATTCCAAAATTTAAAGACTTGTTAATTTTCATTTGTTTTGTTTGAGTTTTAAATGCCTAATATTTTATTGTTAAAAGCTTCGTCAGCGCCAGTTCCTGCGAAATCATCGAATGCCTTTTCTGTCACTCGAATAATATGTGAATCAATAAATGGTGCACCTTCTGCGGCACCTTGTTCTGGATGTTTGATTGCGCACTCCCATTCCAGAACTGCCCAGCCATGGTAATTATGTTGAGAAAGTTTACTGAAAATTCCGCTAAAATCAACTTGTCCGTCGCCCAATGATCTAAATCTTCCAGCTCGCTCTACCCATCCTTGATAGCCGCCATAAACACCTTGTTTTCCTGTTGGATTAAATTCAGCGTCTTTGACATGGAACATTTTGATTCGATCATGATAGAAATCGATAAACTGTAAATAGTCTAAACATTGTAGGACAAAATGGCTTGGATCGTACAGAATGTTAGCCCGCTTATGTCCTCCAACCTTATCGAGGAACATTTCAAAGGTGATTCCGTCATGAAGATCCTCACCTGGGTGGAGCTCGTAACAGACATCAACGCCATAGGAATCAAATTCATTTAGAATCGGTAGCCAACGCCTTGCAAGTTCTGTAAAACCTGTCTCTACCAGACCTGCTGGTCGTTGTGGCCAAGGATACACGGTATGCCACATTAAAGCGCCAGAGAAAGTAGCGTGCGCATTCAAGCCCAAATTATTGGAAGCTTTTGCTGCGTATTTCAATTGTTGTGTCGCCCATTCGGATTTGCCCTTCAGATCGCCCTTCAAGTTTGCCGGAGCGAATCCATCAAATAACTCATTGTATGCAGGATTTACCGCAACCAGCTGCCCTTGCAAATGAGTAGAAAGTTCGGTGATTTCCATTCCGGATTCTTTTACGATACCAGCGATTTCATCTGCATAGGTCTTACTTTCAGCAGTCTTTTGCAGATCGATCATTCGAGTATCCCAAGATGGGATTTGTACTCCTTTGTAACCAAGATCAGCCATATAGTCACAAATGTTTTTAAGACTGTTAAAAGGTGCCGTATCGTCTGCAAACTGCGCTAGAAAAATTGCTGGGCCTTTAATCGTTTTCATACATACAGTAAGTTACAAGTTTAATTTTTAGTTTTCTAGGACGAAGGGAGTCCATTTCAATTCTGAAACAGTGCTTTTTAAAACATGTTCAATAAAGGCCATTCCCCGGATTCCATCTTCTACTCCTGGATAATCCTCCCATTCTTTTTTTGCTTTTTGTCCTGATTGATCCGCGTAGATACATCGCCCAAAATTCCGATATAGATTGGCAAAAGCCTCTACATAGCCTTCAGGATGGCCTGCCGGAGTTCTGGTGTTCTCTTGAGCAAGTGAGCCGAGATAGTTAGTTCCAGCCCGATAAATTTGATCCGGGCCATCAGGCCAACGCACGAGTAGCGTATTATTATCCTCTTGCTGCCATTCTAATCCACCTTTTTCGCCATAGATTCTGATTTTCAAATTATTCTCTGAACCTGTATCCGTTTGCGAGGCCATAAGGACTCCCGAAGCTCCATTTTCAAACCGCATCAAAACAACTCCATCGTCATCGATTGGTCTCCCTTTAATTTTGATATATAAGTCTGCACAAATGTGAGACACCATTTCTCCAGTCACATATTCCACCATGTGGAAGGCATGCGTTCCAATATCTCCCATACATCCTGCTAGGCCATTTCTTTTGGGATCCGTTCGCCATTGTGCTTGTTTGTTATCCTCTGTTTCCAAAAGCTTATAGAGCCAGCCTTGAGGATATTCCACATAAACTTTCCGGACTTTACCTATCTTCCCTTCAGCAATCATTTGCTTTGCCTGCTTGATCATCGGATAGCCAGAATAGGTATGAGTCAATAAAAAACGTTGACTTGATGCTTTCACGATGGTATATAGTGACTTTGCTTCCTCATAATTGAGCGTTAGTGGTTTGTCTAAAACTACATGAAAGCCTTTTTGAAGGGCTTTTACTGCAGGGTCATAGTGTATATTATTTGGTGTCACTATCACTACCACATTGATTCTTTC
>JBDNIP010000340.1:0-9773 GCA_041688245.1 Algoriphagus sp. | reverse complement strand
CGGACTCTTCCAATATTCTGAAAAAGCTTTTCTTCTCCAGAAAAGGTCGTTCCATTCAGTTCTATTCTTGCAATATGCTGTTTGGCCAGAGCGGCCACTAAAATATTTCCATTCCATTCCGGATAGCGACCTGAAGTGATCAAGGTCATCCCACAAGTAGCAATGGAAGGAACCCAATAATGCTTAGGCTGTTCCAGTCCATCTTTTGAAGTGATATTGGAAATGGGTAAGCCGTTATAATTGATGCCGTATGTAATGAGTGGCCAACCATAGTTTTTAGCTTTTTCGATCAGATTTAGTTCGTCTCCTCCTTGTGGTCCATGCTCCACAGACCAGATTCGATCATTCTTTTGGTCGTAGATCATGCCTTGCGGATTCCGATTTCCATACGTCCAGATTGAAGCCACAGCTCCCGGAGTATTTACAAAAGGATTGTCAGGAGGAATACTTCCATCGTCTCTGATTCGGTGCACTTTTCCATGAGAATTTGATAAGTCTTGCGCATTATTCATGGTATTCCTTTCTCCATTTGTAAAAAAAAGAAAATTGGACTTATCAAAAATGATCCGACTTCCATAATGTGTACCTCCATTCCAAGCTGGAGTAGTCACAATTAAATCCTGAAAATCTGAGATACTAGTTCCAGTTATCTTGAATCTGGCGATCGTAGTTGCACCTCCTCCGGGTACTTTTTTTGCATAAGAAATGTAAATCCAACCATTTTGATCATAGTTTGGATGAGTAGCAATGTCGAGCAACCCGGCTTGGCCATTCACATACATAGATGGAAGTCCTGTTACTTTGGAGCCTGTAAATTCATCTTTCTCAAAAATCAGAATATCACCTTTTCGCTCAGTGATCAGCATTCTATCTCCACCTATCCAAGTCATTCCCCAAGGATTCTGGAGTCCTGTGTGGAGTGTGTCAACTTTTATAGAAAGCTTATCAGTTTGGGTGGTAAACTCTAAGTTGGATGTTAAAGGAGGAGGAGTAATATCTTCTATAGCCTTCTGAGAGCAAGCAGTGCTTAAAGTCAGAAGTGTGACGGTTATAAAGGAAAAAGTGAGTTTCATGGAGTCATTTTTATTATTATTTAAAAAAACGCTGTAAAATTTAAATGGTTTCGAATGGGCCGTTCATACATATAAAAAATCCCTCCAAAACTTACAATTGACACTTGAATATCATTTGTTGCTTGTGGAGGGATATAAAATCTTTAAACTATTATCGGATCGGGATCAATTTGATCAAAAGACCTGTTCCCTCAGTGACTGCATAGAGGTATCCATCAGGGCTTTCTTTTATTTGACGAACTCTTCCGATATCCTGTAGCATTATTTCTTGGGTAACTGCAGTTGCTCCAACCATATCTACTCTATTAATATGCATTTTCACTAAAGCACCGATCAAAATATCACCTTTCCATGCCGGATATCTATCTGAGGTAACCAAAGCTACTCCAGCTGTAGCAATAGAAGGAACGTAATAAGTTAAAGGCTGCTCCATTCCTTCCTTTTCTGTTATTTCTGTAATTGGTGTGCCGTCGTAGTTGATGCCATAGGTGATCACAGGCCAGCCGTAATTTTTACCTTTTTTGATTATATTGAGTTCATCCCCACCCTGTGGACCATGTTCGGTCTCATAAAGACGGTTATTCACCTTATCGTAGACTAGCCCTTGAGGATTTCTATTTCCATATGTCCAGATCGAAGGAATAGCTCCAGGAGTGTTGACAAATGGATTGTCAGCTGGAATTCTTCCGTCGTCATGAATTCTGTGGATTTTACCATGTGAATTGGTCAAATCTTGTGCATTCTCTGGTATATTTCCCTTGTCCCCAGTGGAGAAATAGAGATAGCCATCATTGTCAAATACAATGCGACCTCCGAAGTGTCTTCCGCCATCCCATGCTGGACCCGCAGTGATCAACTCTTCTTGTTGGACGGCCTTGTTTCCTTCCAGCTTAAATCTCATTACCGTAGTGGCCCCAGTACTATCGGGCATATTCTTCCCAAAAGTGATGTAGATCCATCCATTATCCTCAAATTGAGGATGTGTGGTGATATCAAGCAATCCTGATTGGCCTACATTCCAGACTGCAGGAAGCCCCTGAACTTTTTCTCCAGTGAATTTATCATCCTGAAAGATTAGAATCTCACCTTCTTTTTCAGTGACGAGCATTTTGCCTTTACCTAGCCAGGTCATTCCCCAAGGGTTAATAAATTCAGTATAAAGCGTATCGACTTTCAGAAACAGCTTATCAGTTTGAACTGCATAAGTCTCGTCGATGGGTTCTTCTACCACTGTATCTTTGGTATCACAAGAGTAAGCTATCACGAGTAACACAGCGAGAGCAGCTAAGTCAAAATAGCATTTGATCGATTTCATAGGTTTTAAATGTTGATTTTTAAAGATAGTAAACTTACACTTTACCTTTAATAATCTTTTCTCAAAGGCTAATTTTGGTGATTTGATCCCAAGTTTTCGAGATATATCGATGTACTTCCTGAACGAGCTCAACTGATCCAATAAAAAGTGGTGTCCGTTGGTGGAGACTCGTTGGGACTATATCAAGGATTCGCACATTTCCATCGGTTGCCATTGCTCCTGACTGTTCTGCTATAAATGCCAAAGCATTTGCCTCGTAAAGTAAGCGCAGCTTGCCCGAAGGATGTTTCGTAGTTGCAGGATATAAGTAAATCCCTCCTTTCAGTAAGTTTCTGTGGAAATCTGCCACAAGTGATCCAATATATCGCGCAGCAAATTTTTGTTTTTTGCAAGATGAGATATACGCAAGAATGCTTGCATCAAACTCGTTGCTAACACCTTCATTGACTGAATATATTTGACCAGATTTTGGCGCTTGAATAGCTGGGTGAGAAAGGAAGAATTCACCTAAGGAATTTTCATAAGTGAATCCATTTACTCCGAATCCAGTAGTATATACGAGCATCGTAGAGGATCCGTAGAGTACATATCCAGCAGCGACTTGTTCACTTCCAGGCTGCATGATATCTTCCTGTTGGATTGGGCTACCTATTGGAGATTTTCTTCGGTAAATTGAAAAAATCGTTCCAATACTAATGTTCACATCGATGTTTGAGCTTCCATCCAGCGGGTCGATTGCTACTACGTATTTGCCTGATTTATTCTGGAGATCAATGACGGAATCTTCCTCTTCTGATACTATGGCACATACTTCGCCCCCTTTACTCAGGGCTCTCATGAATCGTATGTTAGCAATTACATCCAATTTCTGCTGTTCTTCTCCTTGCACATTGGTCTGCCCAACAGCTCCTCCAATGTTAGAAAGACCCGCCCTGTTCGTCTCTCGATTTACTATCTTGGTGGCCAAGGCGATGTCTCGAAGAAGCTGCGATAGTTCACCGGATGCAAATGGGAAATCGCTTTGTTTGAGTTTGATAAATCGATCAAGCGTAGTGCCGACCGCATAGGCTAAGCCGCTTTGATCTGGTAGGTAAGGGATGGTTTTCATTGCTTGGAAAAGTACAATTATTAATAATTTATACTCAAATTAGGGATAAATTCTCATGGCAAAAACAGTAATTTATAAATTTGGAGGTGCTTCAGTCAAAGATGCGGCTGCCGTCAGAAACTTAGCTGAAATTTTGCGTAATCGATTGCGTAAAAATTTCATTATAGTAGTTTCGGCAATGGGAAAAACTACGAATACTATCGAAAGTCTTATTTTGGCCAAACTTGAGCAAAAAGATTCTTATCAAAATAGTACAATTTTAAAATCTTATCATCTGGGGATTTGTCAAGAATTATTTCCTGAAAATCATTCTGTTTTCTCTGAAGTTGAGAATATTTTTATTCAGCTAAATCATGATTTGGAGCTTCCGCTTAGCCAAGATAACTATGATGAGTTTTATGATCGCGTGATTTGCTGTGGCGAGTTGCTTGCCACGCGTATAGTGATGGAGTTTCTTTGCACTACTGATCTAATGGTTGTTTGGAAAGATGCCCGCGAATTAATTCAAACTGATAGTGCCTTTCGATTTGCGAAAATCAACTGGGATATGACGAAAAAGAAATGCCAGAGTCAGCTGCTCCCCATTTTGGAGCAATTTCCTGTAGTCACCCAGGGCTTTATCGGTTCGGATTCAAAAGGGAGGACAACAACGCTGGGCAGAGAGGGGTCAGACTTCACTGCTGCTATTCTTGGCTCAATCTTAAATGCGAGCTCAGTGACGATCTGGAAAGATGTCCCCGGGATCTTGAATGCTGATCCAAAACTCTTTCCCAATACACAGTTATTCGATGAGTTGGAGTATCGTCAGGCAGCCGAAATGACCTATTACGGAGCTTCGGTGATTCATCCCAAGACCATCAAACCACTGGCTAATTCGAATATACCGCTTTTTGTAAAGTCATTTTTAAACCCTGAAGCTGCGGGGACAAAAATCTTTGGAGAAGCTAAATCACACCAGATTCCGACTATTATCTTGAAAGAAAATCAAGTTCTAGTCAGCTTCAAGGTTAAAGATTTTACCTTTATCGAGGAGCATCATATCCATCAAGTCTATGATCAGTTACAACAATTAAAGTTGCGTGTCAATATGCTTCAAACCTCTGCGATCACTATTTCTATTGTGATCGATACACAATTGTTTAAACTTGAACAGCTGTTGAATCGATTGAAAGAGCAATTTGAGATTCGATATAATGAGGGTTTGACTTTGCTTACGATTCTACATCCTAACCCCAAAGTAATTGCGGAACAGGTTGAATGGTTCGATATATTGTTGGAGCAAAGTACTAGAACTACCTATATGGTAGTTTGTAGGTCCAATCAATCTTAAAAGTGACCAAATAGATTCCTTTTAGTATCTTGATTGCTGTGAGCGCATCATAAAATATATCCAATAGCTAAGCCTTCAATTATGAAATCAAGAAGATTTTTTCTCCAAAAAGCCAGTTTGTCTGCATTAGCTCTTTCAACTTTACCAGTTTTCTCGAATGCAGAAAATTTCATTATCCACAAGGATAATAAAATGCTACGAGTAGCAATCATGGGATTAGGAAGTTATGGGACACGAGTAGCTGAGGCAATGAAGGAAAGTAACCGTGCCAGGCTTGTAGGTGTGATCAGCGGAACTCCATCTAAAATCACTGAATGGCAGAATAAGTATGGAATTCTTGACAAAAACTGTTACGACTATGAGAATTTTGATCAGATCAAGGATAATCCCGATATCGATGCAGTTTATGTGATTACCCCAAATGCACTTCATAAGGATCAAGTCATTCGAGTAGCTAAAGCTGGAAAACATGTCATTTGTGAAAAGCCAATGGCTATCAATGCAAAAGATGGTCAAGCTATGGTGGATGCATGCAAAGCTGCAGGGGTCCAACTGTTAATTGGGTATCGAATGCATTTCGAAGCGAATACTCTTGAGGCGATTCGAATGAGAAAGTCCGGGGAGTTGGGTGAAGTGAAATTTTTTCAAGGTTTAAGCGGATTTGCGATTGGAGATCCTACACAATGGAGGTTAAATCCCAAACTATCTGGTGGAGGAGCGATGATGGATATCGGTATTTATTCAATCAACGGCGCGCGATACATGCTAGGTGAGGAGCCGATCTGGGTGACTGCCCAAGAGACCAAAACTGATCCGGTGAAGTTCAAGAAAGGAATCGATGAGACTATCCAGTTTCAAATGGGCTTCCCAAGTGGAGCCGTCGCTTCTTGCTTATCGACTTATGCGTTGAATGGACTGGATAAATTCTTCCTCAATGGATCAAAAGGTTGGGTAGAGATGCAACCTGCTACTGGCTATGGACCAATCAAAGGAACAACAAGCAGCGGGCCTTTGGAATTGCCTCATATCACTCATCAGACAGTACAGATGGATCGGATGGCAGCAATTATTTTTGACGGAGTAACACCTGAAGTACCTGTAAACGGAGAAGAAGGAGTGAAAGACATGAAAATTATTGATGCGATCTTCGCAGCTGTCAAATCAGGCAAAAGGGTAAATCTTACTTAAACTATTCTCCTTCTTTAAGAATCAATTGTGTAAAAATCATATCCAATCATCAATCGTATTCTTAACCCATTTTGTCGAAGCGGACCACTTCTGCAAATCACAATACCTAATGAAGAATATAGCGTTCTTCTTCTTAGCTATCAATTTTTTTGATCACCGCATGGTGTAAGATTACTTTCAGATCAACTCAATTCTAAAAGTAATTTTGCACCAATATTTTAAACTCCAAATTCTGGTACCGTATAGATGGGATTCCATAGTGTAAAATTATAGCCGTGTTTTATGCGGAGGTCAGTACAAGTAACAAAGCCAACTATTTTTTCAGTAGAAAAGGCCACACCAGTTAAGAATTCAGCCTTTTGTTTCCTTTTAAACTAATCAACTTGATCTTTCATGGTTTTTGGGACAAAGTAAAAGTAATAGTTGATTGTAGAATTTTAGGAATCTCATAATTGTTGATCGTAATAATCTGGTGAAACTAACAATAACCGACCAATCGAATTTGGAGCATTTTTTTATCGTACAAGTTTGTTGATCGTTCGCTCGATTCCTGGTAAGTAGGAAGTGCCAAAAAGATTTAAATGAACCAATAATGGATAAAGATTATAGATTGCCATGCGCTGGTCAAATCCAGGGGCTAAAGGGAATACGGATTCGTAAGAATCGTAAAAGACAGAATCAAAGCCTCCAAACAATCTACTGAATGCCAAATCCATTTCCCGGTGTCCATAGTATACAGCTGGATCGATTAGGCAAGGTTGGCCTTCACTGGTGATGAGCACATTACCTGACCATAGATCTCCATGGACCAAAGCTGGTTTTTCTACTGGGAAAATCGATTCGATTTTAGGATATATTTCTTGGAATTTTTTCAGAAAATCAAGCGGAATCAACTGATCAAAATAAGCTTTCCCTACCAAAGGCTCTAGACGTTCTTGAATATAAAATGTACTCCAATTGTCTGTAGGGTGATTTTTTTGACGAATAGAAGCGATATAATTATCCTCTTCTAATCCAAAAAAAGAAGAATCTGATAAGTGGAGATGTGCCAAACCTAGTCCAAGGTTTTCCCAATAATCCAATTGAGAGCGACCGGCGGGTATAAATTCCGATAGGAGGTAATTATAATCCTCAATTCTCCCGGTGCCAAAAGTATCAGGGATTTTTAGAAATGTTGATCGTTGAAGAAGATTTAATCCAGCTGCCTCTTTTGAAAGGATATCGCGTTCATGGTCAAAGTTTGTTTTCAGGAAGAACGAGCCTTCGGAAGAATCTAACTGGATGCCTTGGTTGTGATTTCCCGCTGCAATCAGGGATGCGGACTTTAACTTAATGCCAAATCCAAAACACTCAAATAGAACTTGTTCGTAGATATCATTCTGATCAAACATAGAGCTGATGACTTACAATAACTTGGTTCAAAAAACTTTCAATGGCCTCATCTAAAATTTGATAAATTTCCTCAAAAGCTTCTTCTCCTCCATAGTATGGATCCGGAACTGATAAACCTTTGGTGTGATCTATAAAATCCCTCATTAAATAAATTTCTTTTTTGGGGAATCCGAACTGATCCTTGAGCTGTTCTAACACGTTAAGATTATTTTCATCCATCGCCAAGATGTATTGAAAATCTCTAAAATCGGTACGGTTAACTTGTCGTCCACGATGATGAATTGAAAGCTCATGCGCTTTTACGCAAGACAATGTGCGTTCATCGGGCAACTCTCCAATATGATAATCTGAGGTGCCTGCACTGTCTGATTTGAATTGATTGCGCATTCCTGCCACTTCAATCTTTTTATTAAAGATTGCCTCTGCCAATGGCGAACGGCAAATATTACCAAGACAAACGAACAGAACTCTAATCATACAACCACGACGCAGGATTTGACAGCTAACAAAAAATTAGGGTTACAAATTTACTTATTTTTGAAAGGAATAGTATGGTGATCGTGGTTTTTAACAAAATAAAGTCCTGAATTAAAGCTGACTCGTTTTTTTACAATTCCTCAGCCAAAGGGTTTGCTCTCGATTACTTACTTTTGGCAGATGAAGTGCTTATATAGATTGGGAGTTTTTATTGTTAGCGGTGTGTTGCCGTTGGTAGCTTTATTTAATTCCTCTGTTTTTTTTTTTTAAAAGGGAGAACGGGTCTTTTTGAAAATTTGGAGAAATTCAGAAAAGCAAATCCTGAACGGATGGCTTGGTTTCATGTCGCTTCTCTAGGTGAGTACGAACAAGCCAAGCCAGTAATTGAAGCGCTGAAAGCTTCGCAAAATGATTTGAAAATAGTTGTCAGCTTTTTTAGTCCATCGGGCTTTAATCAACTTTATAAAAAGCCAACGCCTCTAATTGATTTCATTACCTACCTACCTTTAGACAGTAAAAGGCAGGCACAAAAATTCGTTGGGGTATTAAATCCAAGTGTTATTTTTTTTGTGAAATATGACTTATGGTATCACCACATTGAAGCTGTTAAGAACCTCGGCGCACCGATTTATTTGATTTCGGCTTCTTTTCGACCTGATCAAATTTATTTTTCACGAATCAGGTTTTTTCAAAAAATTTTGAAATTATTTGATCTTATTTTTACTCAAAATCAGGAAAGTATTGATCTTTTAAAATCAATTGGTTGTGAAACTGGGATTCTGGCAGGGGATACTCGTTTTGATCGTGTGATCGCCACTGCCAAGGATCCTAAAAAATTTCCAGAACTTGCAAAGTGGACGAATGGAAATCAGGTCTTGGTCGCAGGCTCGGTATGGCAGGAAGATATGCAGATTTTGATTCCTCAAATTAATTCAAATACAAATACAAAATGGCTTATTGCTCCACATTCATTAGATCTAAAATCTATGAATAGTTGGATGTCATTAATTTCTAAAAAGTCCACTTTGTATTCCCATTGGGATAAAATCGCTATGGATCCCCAAGTGATCTTTATAGATAATATTGGGATGTTGAGTTCATTGTACCAATTTGCCAGCCTTGCCTATGTCGGAGGAGCTTTTGGAAAGGGCTTGCACAATATATTGGAACCAATTGGATTCATGACTCCGGTTATTTTTGGAAGTCTTCGGCGAATAGAGAAATTTCCAGAAGCTGAACAATGTAAACAAGAGGGCTGTGGGTTTGAAGTTGCGGATTCGGCCGGATTGAGAAGTGTAATGGAGCTACTGGAAGATCCATCTGCCTCTAATAAAGCTAAACAATCAGCAAGAAAATGGATTAAAGCTAACCAAGGGGCTTCTGATCTTATAATCAAAGAAATCCTTAGAAGGTACTAATCATGAAAGGAAGAGTAATTAAATCGACAGGAAGCTGGTACATCGTTCAAACAGAATCAAGTTTACTTGCTGCAAGGCTAAAGGGTAAGTTTAAGCAAGATGAGTTGAAGCTCACCAATCCGATAGCAGTTGGTGATTGGGTGGTATTGGAGAAAGAACCAAATCAGGAGACTGCAGTAATTTCCGAGATACTTCCCAGAGAAAATTATGTGATTCGAAAGTCTACACGTAAGCAGTATTTCTCACATATCATTGCCAGTAATCTCGATCAAGCCATGCTGGTCATTACCATGAAGTATCCGCGGACATCTTTAGGATTTATAGATAGATTTCTAGTCAGTACAGAGAGTTTCCGGATTCCAGCAATTCTCGTAGTCAACAAGATGGACTTACTGGCTGGGGAATCGGCCGAAGATTGGTTACTCGATATTCATGAGATTTATGAGCCACTTGGCTATAAAGTAATCGAAGT
>JBDNIP010000339.1:0-2194 GCA_041688245.1 Algoriphagus sp. | reverse complement strand
GTTTGATTTTGTTGCTATTGAAGTATTCTCCAGCGGGTCACATTATATGAATTGAAAGATGGTAAAATCATCTCGAATCAATTCATGGCCCTGGATTTCTAGCAGTGTATCGTGAGGTACATTTGAAGAAGTAAAATATTCAAACAGCCCAAAGCATCCCATAAATTCAAATAGGTGAGAATTAGTGTACGCTAAAATAAAGTAGTTTTGTTTCTACATCACCAGAAAAAAACGTGCGTGAACTACTCACTAAATTCACAACTAGCTGTTAGATAGATATAAACAGAATATCTTTCAACATTTCTAGAAAGAAAAATTATAATACCATCCCATCAAAAGGCTCAAAATGAAAAATAATAAAATACTAAGTTATATTGAAGAGGTATTGGAAAACATGCCAAAGTCTTGGCTGAATTTAACCACCACAGACTAGATGTTTATGATGAGAAATTGGCGAAAACTCAGTTCTTAATTCAGCTTGAAACCCTATATAGCCATAATAATTCTGAAGCATCAGCATTAAGCGAGTTGCCTACTGCTTACGACTACATCCGTTTAGGTCATCCACTATCTTGTGTATTAGAATGGGCAATTGCTCACTTAAACAGCCTGAGCTCAGAAAATATACTCAGCTTTTCATCACAATCAGTGCCTATTTTGGCGGTTCTTCGCAAAAACTCTTTGGATAACAGAAATACCCAAATTATTTATACCGGTAAACTGCCAGACTATTTTGATGCTGAAGTCCTACGAAATATTTATGACTATAAATTTGATCTAAAGCAGGTTGAGAAAGTAGAAGAGATCCCTGCATTTAAAGGAAGTACCATCTTCATTTCAGAATCAGCAGAAATAGGCAATGTAAATCTCAGCTCAAGCGTTGACTTTTTTATAAGCTTGATTCCTTCCTTAGGGAGTATTCTGGTGGTAAATGGTGAAGCAAATGAAAGTTACATCCCAGAGATTCAGCATGTGCGAAGAAGGGAAACAATCGCAATGACGCCAGCCGATTGTCTTGTTGCATTGCATCGTCTTATAGGCAAGTCTTCTCTTGAAACGGAAAAAAGCTATTTGGAGGAAGAAGATAAAAAATCTGTCACAGGCTCGATTAAGAACATTACCGGCACAAATTCAAAGCCATTAGTTGCTTCAAGCGGACTCTCTATCCAGTATGCGATTATGATGGGACTGATTCACGATGCGGAGCAAAATCACAAAAAAAAGGCGATCAAATTTATTGTTCCTCCCAATTGCTATGGAGGAACAAACGATCAGGCAAGACGAGTGGCAGCAAGCCTTGCAAATGTCGAAGTGGTAGATTTGCCAGTTGATGGTGGCAATGATATGATTCAAAGTATCGAACTGGTTTTAGATCAGATTGCTAAGGAAGATGCTGTTCCGTACATCATCGCTGAGATCCCTACAAACCCTCGAGTTGAAGTTCCAGATCTGATCAAATTAAAGGCAGTTTTAAGCAAAGTGCGTCATACAGGCAAAGGTGAAATTGCCGTGGATCCAGTTTTTATTTTAGATCAAACCTTCCGTCCTAATGTACAATTTTTAAGTGAAAATGGGATCCTCTCAACCGTCAGAGCTATTTCATATGCTAGCGGATCAAAATTCCCAAGTGCCGGAGAATGCACTGCTGGATATTGTGTTGCAAATAAAGAAGCGGAAGCACTGTTGGAGAACATAGAACTACACCTAAGGCTTTGTGACAATGAGGCTACAGCGCTTCAAATGGAAATATTAGCCAGACAACTGCCTTCTATGAATCAACGGATAATTGATGCTTATAAGAATACACGTGAATTCGTCAACTTTATCACCGATACTTTACCAAGCGCAAAAATCAATTTTGTCACAGAAGAATTGGCGCAAGAAGGATTTACGCCTTCCGTATTTTCATTAGACCTTCCTACCAAAGGGAATACTGATGTGGAAAAAGAGGCTTACAAAAGAAGACTAAATCTTAAATTAATCAATTTGATGATCAGTGAAATCCCCGATGAAAGTAAGTTCTGTGTGAGTTATGGGCAGTTGAAAGGATGTTATTGGACTATACCTGCTACATCCACACAGGGGACGACAAAAGAAGGAGACAAAGACTATATCGTCCGTGCATCACTCTCGCCCAATATGGACCTGGCACATCACAAAAAAGTCTTTTCAGAGTTTGTTGAACAGATTTAAT
>JBDNIP010000338.1:0-2159 GCA_041688245.1 Algoriphagus sp. | reverse complement strand
ATTTTCAAATAAGGAATTATATTCTAGTGTCACTAACCCATGATGAGCACCGACATCAAAAATAACAGGATTTTTAGTATTTTTATATACTATAATATTTTTCATTATAAAAGAATTATATAAGGCATAATACTTATCTCTTATAATTCTAATGCCAAATTTATTAAGTATTTGTTTACTAGTATTTTAATTACCTTCATTTAATAGATTTCTAAAGACCCAAGCATTGATTTATAACGATGAATAACTAATCGATTTATAGCTAGCAATAAAATCATCCGAAGAAATTATAAACCATACATTGTAAAAGTTAAGGGTATCATTGGAGATCTCTGAATGAAGAAGATTAATACTCTGAATTGAATTTTGTTGGAAAAGTGAATTATAAAATTTAATAATTTAATCCTTCTCATATTTTTTATTAAACACTCCCGAATACATTGAGGTAAATAGCATAGTAACTTTTACATTATTTTTTTAACTCGTGAAATAGATCAAGAAAGATGTCATGACTTGAAGACGAGATATCTAATTCATATTGAAAACCTTCATTCAGATAATTATGCTGAAAATCACCACTGCTCCATGGAGAATTTTGAATGTAATAATCCAAAATTTTACTTGGACTAATATAATTTCTTATCCCTTTAATCATCAATTTGAAATTTCCTAATTATTATAAAATTTTACTTTATTTATATAACATAAAACTAAATAATATTCTGAAAAAATTTTAAAAATATTTTCTTCCCCCGCAATCGGGAGAAGGAAATATGAATAATATAAAGCATTCTCTTTATTCAAAAATGCAAAATTACACTCCTATATTATTTCTTTAGGGTAGTTATTGTATTTCAAGTAATATCTTAAAAGTTCATTTTCTGACTTAAACCCTGATGCATTCAAACCAAGATTGAAAAAACTTTTATTCGCCAACTTTTCCAGTTGATCAGTATAAAAATGTCTGTAAGCTCTGGAAGTACCCAAAATTAGCACATCGGTCTCCATGCCCTTTTTAACTGATCCTAGTATTCCATTTTTCAGGCCTATAAATGACTACTCTTAAGATCAAAAATATGGGAATCAATGTCAATATTCCCAATGCTATATATTTACTTAAGGAACGAACCATTCTGATAATTGATGCTCTTCTGAACTAAAAACCGATAGAACAAAAATACTATTTGCAGGAATGGAAAATAAAGACTTTCATCAAAACTGAGAATAAATAAATTCCTTAGCTTCAGTAAACACAGCCTAAAAAACCATCAAAAACGCAGTAGTTACATAAGTGGGATAGCTGTACCTTTTTTCCTAAAGCCTTTCCAGCCAGTTGAACTGATATATTCCTACCCATTCCAATATAAGGAATAGGATTAAGACCACTCAAAGATCACAACCAAACAAAGTTCTTCGTTAGAAATGAGTTGAACATTATTACACTCAAATAGTCCCAAAGCGCCCACCACCGTATCAGCTCTAAAAAACACCCAAGCCAAATAGACTAGGGAAAAGGTTAGAAGCATTTGAAATAGTTCCTTTAAGGAGGGTGCAAGATGATCACCTTTGTAAAGATATATTCTATTTTTCCCAATCAAGAATATCGGGATAAACAGTGCCGCATGAACCCCTCACCAAGCGATAAAGGTCCAGTTGGCATCATATCAGAAGCCGGAGACTAGGAATAATGAAGATATTTCGGATGGCTTTGGATGTACGGCTCCCTGGTGCTACTACTGAAACTGATAAGACTATATTTTTTTATAAATACAAGTCAAATTGTAACTTGAATTTTCACTAGTAAATAATTTATGGGTGATTTTACAATTTATCAACAAATCATCAGTAGAATATTTATCAAACTTATCCAAAGAATAAAGTATAAACCCTAGATCTTCGAACTCATCAATCATTGTTGTCCTATCTGAAAAATAAACTGGTTTCATCATGAAAAAAGCAGCAATATAATTTCCTGCCGCTTGCTGTCCACTATGAAAAAACAAAAATCCTCCAACGGAATCAATAAGGGCATTATAATCTGAAATAGGTAAAAAATCCGTCAAAAATTTTATTGTTAAGTGTTGGAAATAGACTTTGGAATAATTCATAACTTTTTGTCTATATGCAAGAGTACCACCATAAGAGAAAGGGATTATTAT
>JBDNIP010000337.1:0-1187 GCA_041688245.1 Algoriphagus sp. | reverse complement strand
CCACAATTCCCCTTTTCAAAACGTTCAGTGCTGTATTTTCAAAATACATCTCCAGCTTTTGACCTCTGGGGAGGAAGGTCGATTTGGAGACAGTCTTAAATGGCATTTCGGATGTCTCTGACTTATTGTATGCACCATTCAGACTGTCACCATCAAAATGAAGTAGTCCATAATTGATGTCGATTTTCTTTCGTATCAATTCAGCCTTTAAGTAGTCATTAATTTTTTCAAAATCCAATGAATCTCGAGTAATGGAAATGATGATTTGACTGGTTAATCTTTTCAGATTGCTCAGGCTATCAGCAGCTTTTAATCCTCTAAAAATATTGATGTTATTGACTTCATCTACTTGAAAGGTTTTAAGACTGTCCACATTAAATCTTAATTCATCAAAAGCCTGAGTGCCTGAAGTGCTGTCAGCAAATACCTTTTCTGCGCTGGACAGTGCATTTAGGATAATCTTGCTCTTTATTATCCGTTTAAAAAAATCAGTAGACCCTGTGGTGGAATCACTTTGATTAAGCGAATCAGCTGGGTAAGTTCGAAGGAAAAACTTGTTCATTTCTTCAGAAGAGACTGAGTCCCCCACTGAATAAATACTCTCAATACTTTCAAAATTTTGCAATTTGTCGGTAAATGTAAAAACGTCGTTTTTGGCAATTTCAGCATAGTATTCATCCAAAGCTGTATCCAAACTTCCCTGAATATCATTGACCAATTGGTTCTGGATCAATTGAAACTGAGAGACGTTCCGATAAACCTGCACGCCAATACTGATCAGTAGAGTGACTCCGATTAAAATTCCTACACGCTTGAATTGCAGCTTTTTCACATGGCTAAATTAGTGGCTTCATTGGCTTCATTTCTCAAGGTTAACACTCGTTAACAGTGCTTAACTAAGTGCCAGAGATCTTTTTTATTGGTTTGTGTCAAACAAAAACTGTCATGATAAAAACTGCATTTCTTCTCGCATTCACATTTTCCCTTGTAGGAATAATCGTAACTGCTCACGCTCAGGGGCTATCTGGAAGAGTAAATTACAAAACGGCTGCTTCTATAAAAATATCAATGGATAGCACCAAGATGTCACTTGATGCCATAAAAGACCTCCTGAAGCAATTAAAACAACAGATGGAGCATGAGTATACACTTTCATTTACACAGTCTGAGTCCAATTGGAAGCAGAT
>JBDNIP010000336.1:0-3907 GCA_041688245.1 Algoriphagus sp. | reverse complement strand
ACTGCAAATAGCGTAAATACCATTCGATAGGCAGGCGGAAGTTCTTGTACCAGTGTGATGATTTCTTTTGCACTTATTTTGTCAATAATCCCTTCTACCTGAGGTTCATCTTTCATTTGAGAAAGATCTGGATGACGATCATTGTAGCGTTTGATTTTGCGAAAGTGATCAATGGCGCAGTTGATCATGATTTTTCTCATCCAACCTGCAAATGAAAGCCCTGCGTTGTATTTCTCCAGTTGGGAGAAAACTTTAAAAAAGCCATCATTTACGATTTCTTTTGCTTCGGCGCGATTGGCAGAATAGCGAAGACAAATACTTATCGCAAAGGGATACGTCAATCGAAATAACTCTTCTTGAGCTTTTCGATCTTTTTTGAGACATTTTGGTAGGAGAGCCTTGAGCGCTTCTGACTCCTGTAGATTCATATTCTGTGACATCACGTGAGAAGCGCCTATTTTGGTTGCCTTAAGATTTGTTTTTTTTGATAAATAAAGGAATTGAATTCATAATTGATTTTCAAAGTCTACGAAATACCATTGATTTTTTGGGAAAATGAATATCTCCGAATCAATTCAATTCTGGGCTTTTGTTAAAAACAAATATGATTATACGGAATCGTACCAGTAGCCCAATAAAATTCTTTAGCTAGCTGGTCAAGCTTGGTATCCGGAGATATTAAATCTGAAGGAGGGGAGAAAAAGTGCAGCTTTGCCGGACTTTTTTCCCCTCCTTTTTATCAGCGATTCCGATCGGGACGAAGCCATTTGGATAAATGTGTGCTACTGACAAAGAATCTAACAATCATAAAATAACAAATAATTGTAAATCAACTAGTTGTAATAATATTCTAATCTTTTTTCTTCTTTGAAGCAACCAAACTCAGATCCTCCGACGTGATGCAATCGAAAACAAACAAAAACAAAACTCATCATGAAAAAAATCCTTCTCCTCACTGCCGCAGTCTCCCTTTCCCAAATCAGCTTCGCTCAAGAAACAACAGAACAGGAAACGCTTTTCAATAAGAAAATCGACGGTAGAAATATCGGATTTATGGTCTCTCCCGGTGTTAGCTTCACCCAAGTAGCAGGCGAGTCAGCCGCATTTTATCAAATCCGGGTTGGTGTGGTGCTCTGGGACAAATTGACCGTTGGTGGCTTTTATGCAAACACTTTTTATGAGCTTAGACCAGCATATTTATTGGTCGATTTCCCAAATGCTAATCTTGATGTGTATGCCGCGGGTGGATTTATCGAATATACGGTCCTTTCTGGGAAGCTTTTTCACCTGACGATTCCAGTAGCAATAGGATCTCTGGAAATGGAGGGAGATGACTACGATCGCTTCAATGACGTAGATGGCGAAAAAAGAACTTTCTACATAGAGCCGGCGGTTCAAGCTGAATTAAACCTGCATAAGTATGCCCGGTTGCACGCAGGTCTTGGATATCGATTAATGGGCAATTCAAGTAACAGCGGAGCTTCTATACCAGAGGCTGGAAACGAAGTCACCTTCCAAGTCGGCTTGAAGCTGGGTATGTTTAGAATCAAGAATTAAAGTTCCTTTTTTAGTGAAACTCAAAGAGGCTTTCCTTACCCGGAAAGCCTCTTTTTAGTTTTATAGCTCATCAATTATTAATTCTAAAAGAAAAACTCAAATTGCGCTCGCCTTCTTCCTAAATGAAAGCTTCTTAAATAACTCAGTGGCGTGATTCCAACATTCTTTTACGTCTGCCTCTGACCCTGGAATCAACCTGAAAACTGATCAATTCATAAACATAAAGCCCGATGGCCCTCTTCCCACCGTTAGTTCCGAATCAACCTGTGCATTTTCACGATATACTGTTACAGTTCCATTTCCTTGGAATCCTTTGGCATCAGCGACGTAGAGTAGTTCTAACTTATTGTCGAAGCCGATTCCATAGAATCCAGATCCTTTAATCCACTCAGCATCAAATGTGGAGTTGACTATGGACACCTTGGCTACCGCATCGTTATAGCTAGGAAAGCCAGAACTAGTCAAAATATAAATGGTTCCATCCTTATTAAAGGTGATTCTTCCAGTAGCATCTGCAAGCGGTAGTGTGATTAGATTTGTTTTCGTCAGATTATCCAAACGAAAGGACTGGAAATAAATTTCATCGTCCCCCGTTGAATACAACCAAAGTACTCCGGCTTCCAAAAAGAACTGCTTCGGGCTTCCGAGAACCTCCAATGTTTTGAAAGTGGTTTCATTTTCCGCATCGATAATTTCAACTTTTCCTTCTTCTGAACCTGCTACAAAAACATATTTTCCGGAAACAAAAAGATCTTCTGGTTTATTCGAAACCTCGATTTTCTTTTTTATAGGTCCTCCATTTAATCCCTCCACAACTGCGACATAAGAATCTGGCGTATTATAATTTTCATCGTAAGGGCCGTAATCACTGATGAACAGTTTGCTCCCCACTACTGCCAAAGAGCGAGGGATATCTAAATCATTAGCGACAGCACCAAGACTTTTAAAGTCTCCAGCGTTTATAATTTCAACCTTCCCCGTATTTGCTACCAGAAATAGTCGATCTCCTTCGAGTATCATATCTTCTAGCAAGCCTGCAAAAGGACGGGTATTAGCAGCTTCAAAAATATCGGATTTTAGCGTTCCTGAGACTGGATCAAGGTGATAGACTTCTCCGTCATTACTTCCAAAAGCGCCTTCATTCATGATTAAGATACCAGTTTCATATTCGCCGAGTGGACGTTCTGATCCCGAGTCGTCACAGGAAAATAATAGAAGGGACAGGACGAGGACCCAGCTAAGTTGGTTTAATTTAAACTTCATAATTGTATTGAGATAGTGAACTGATAAGATCTTCCGGGCATAGCTCGGAGGTAAAGTACTTGGTAATCGGTATTGAGAAGGTTATTGATCTGAAAGCTGATCGGGACGTTTACACTGCCCCAGCTTAGTTTCGGATAAGAAAAGCCCAAATTGAGAAGTTGATAAGCCGGCATCTGTCGCTGACCATCCACAGTCACTCGTCGCTCTCCTACAAAGAAGGTTCCCAAGAAAGCAGAGAAGTCTTTTGATTCAATAGCTAGCTTGCCGTTGGCCTGGTGCTCGGGGGTATATGGAAGTTGTCTGCCTATCGAAGGATCGTTTTCGCCGATTCCTTTGGTCGAAACTGCCCGGCTCCAGGTGTAAGACCAGTTTGCCCTGATACTCCAAGTAGCAATCGTCTTGCTTGCATGGCCTTGATATTCAAATCCCTGATTTTGGACTTCACGGATATTTTCTGGAGACCAAAAGCTTCCCCTTGGAAGCCAGATGATCCAATTGACCACGTTCATTCGGTAATAGGTGAGGCTATTTTCCACGTTGATCTCACCAGTTTTTACCCAATTGAAGCCTATTTCACCACTTTTACTTCGTTCGGGAAGCAAGTCAGGATTTCCTCCTGGTTCCCAAAATCGATCGTTTAGCGTGGGCACTTTGATTCCTTTGGAGATTGAAGTTTTGAGGGAAAGTTGATGCTTTGAGTTTTTCCAAAAATCCCAGTCAGCACCTAGGCTAGGAATGAAAGGCTCAACTTGATCTAAATAAGCCAGTTGACGAAGGTTGAGCGATACGCGCACTTTTTCCAGAGGTTCGAAACGAAGTGATTGATAGGTTTCGATTCGTTGATCAGTGGCGTAATAGGTACTGAGATTTCCTTGGGTTAGATTCAGCCGGATTCCCGTTTTTAGATTCCATTTGGAAGACAAAGCAGCGTCCCAATCTCCAGAAAGAAAATACTGACTAGTGATATTTATGCTTTGATTGAAGACTTGATTATCTCGGACCAAGCCTGTCTTCAGATTAAAAATTGACTTCTTCCCGAAATAAAAATAATCCACTGCCAGTCGGATACTTTCATCTTTTTGTTTGT
>JBDNIP010000335.1:0-2999 GCA_041688245.1 Algoriphagus sp. | reverse complement strand
ATCGAAGCATCGTCAGGATAGTATTCCACGTCATTGAGCATGGCCGCATTACCAACGGCCTCACCTCCACGTGAGTGTCCCATCAAGGCGATTTTGTCCATGTCAGCCTTACCAAAAAGTGAGTGTGAATCATCTTTATTCCAATCATCCCAAACTTGCAAATGCTCCAAGAGTAGCCAGCCCCTTGCATCATTTTCCTTTTCCAACCGTCCAAAACGATCCGTCCAAGACCCATTGATAAAATTCTCATCCACAGAGGCCAAAATCATTCCGCGAGATGCTAAAAATTCACCTAGATAATCATAGCCAGGATCTGAAAAGTCTTGCATGGAATGATTCCCATGAACCACCAAAACCAAGGGAAATGGACCTTTACCTTCCGGCATCCAAACTCGCGCATTAAGAGGCAATTCTTTTGCGTCAAATCCCCAATATTTCTCCCTCCACCAACCGCCAAGCTTTTTCCAATTGTCCAAAAAAGCCCTTCCGTCAACCGATTCCGTCAGGTAAGTAGCTCCCTCAGCAAATTCTTCTCTACGAATATCTTTTCCCGAGCCATAGGTAAATATAGAAAACTGATAGCTTCCATTTTCTCCGGGAGAGGCGGCTAGAATCTGAGAAATTTTATTCTCAGTGAGTTTGGCAGCATTGATTTGTGGATCGATGTCCAATCCACGGACACTTCCAAAGTAAATTAAGGCACCTAAACCAGCAAGTCCCAAAAAAGCACCCAGACTAGCGATCACTTTTTTTGGAGTAGTTAGCTTCTTGAGGTGCCCTTTCCAAAACATGGCGATCCCAGCACCAGAAAGAGAGAAAATCAAGACCATAAAAATCACAAATCGCTCATCTTCCAGTCGAACGAGCGTGAGCAGAATGGCACAGGAAATTACGGCAAGTTTGTAGCTTCTCGGAATCTCAAAAATTACCTTTATCAGCTTGACTGAAAGAAAAGCAATCAGGGTGACCGCAAGCAAAATCAATAATGCAAAAAGTAGAATCCAGGGATCCTTGATATTGATGCTCCTTCCCACCACCTCTATTACGAAAACGATCAAGGTCAAAACCAACAATCCAATAGCCGCGCCTTTGATCGCAAACGGCCCTGGTTTGATGAGGTTGAGCTTTGACTTAATCCATGTTCCTACTTTTTTGAATAGTTTTTTCATTGGTTTTTATTTTGGGGAATGAACTTCCCGTATATGATATCTCTAAAATTTTTATGGAGTCCAATTCCATCGTAAGGAAACAATTGGACGAAAAGTACTGCGACTAATTCACTTTGAGGATCTATCCAGAACAAGTTCATAGCGTATTGATGATTTTATAGATTTTACCCTGATTCTTATTCATAATGTAAAGCTGCTTTTCAGCGTCAATTCCAAATTTTAGACCTACTCGTCCGCCTACCAACTCCTCCATCGCCGTATCCAATGTAGAGTAGGCCAAAGTCAGGGATCTCCTTTTTTAGAATTGGGATTGAATGTAAGCTCCTGTATCCCGTGAGCTTGGCAGGAATTAGCTATCCGAAAGATTTCGCGGTCGGTTCCTTCGAAGGTTTTGGCATTTGGATCATCCATCCTCGATTCCGTCAGCATCCATTGCATGAAAACTTTCAAGCTGCCGGTGTAGCCAAAATCCGAAGGTTGCGTCCCTGCTGATTCAGTATGGGCAGTATAGAAAAGACCATTCTTCTCAAATTCAGGATGAAAGGCAAAACTAGCTGGACCAGTATCCCATCCTGGTTTGCTCACCATATCTGGTCTTAGTTGCTTTAGATCTAGATAGCGTTGTGCCTTTTGGTCAATTAACTCATAGATCCCGATTCGCTGGTCATTGATCATCATACACCTTGTCCCTGGGATTGGCTCCATTTTAGTCATTTTGGCTAAAGCAGGCATAGTGTCCGATGTGGGTAATTGGGCAAAAAACTCCAGCTCCACCCGTAACTCAGAGTCCTGAATTTTTTCAGGGATAAGATTAGAAGTAATATCTCCAAAAATCCCAATAGTAAGTGATTCGAACGTGTGAAAGCAGCTCAGGATATTGTCAAGATCCGAATCAGAAAAGTTTATAAAAACTGGTATTTCAGTCTTATAAACAGCCAAAAGCCTCAACGTTCTTTCGTCTTTAGTAGCAATTAGCTGTGAAGGATTCTTTATGAATTTTCTAATCCAGTCAGTCTCTATCTGGCGGGTCAATCCACTCAAATTTGGGCCAATTGCATTCTCGTTGAAATTATGGCAGGAGCTACAATTTTGTTCAAAAAGTGCCCTGCCATTTACTACCTGATCAGAAGAAGTTGAAATATCCTCACCGAATTTTTTGTCTTCTTGGGAAGAGCAGGCTGAGCGCATAAGAAAAAGTAGTAGCGCAAAAGTGACGCGTAAATTCATACAGAATACGGTAGAAGCTCAGGATTAATAGGTGATAACGGCTGATAATATGCAAATTCTTCTTGGAACTGGGAAACCAGCAAAATAAATTGGACTTTTTCAAATAATATAATTGGTATATCCCGCATTACTTTTGGCATCTGACACTAATGCTCACTGAGCTATTAACGTATTCACTTTGAGTGTTCTGAATTGAAGCGCTTCAATTAATACTAAAATGGTTTTTTATCATAAAAAAAGGGGAAGCTAAAAGCATCCCCTTGTAATCGAACGAATAATTTTAATAATTCTTCTTACTCTCTTTTTTTGCAGCTTTATCAGCTCTTTTTTCTTTCAGTGTTTTAGTAGCCTTAGATTTATCGTCCTTAGGTTTACCTTCTGGTTGCTTCGCCATGAGTTTGGGATTTAATAATTATGGGTAAAATTATCCGTTTTATTTTCCTACGGGTTGAAAGAAAGTTAGTAATAAAATCTAGGAAAAAACTTCCTAGCACCTTAAGATTGGAAATAAAAAAGCCTCCGATTAAAAAATCAAAGGCTTAATTATTCTATCTAATTATAGTTATACCCTTAAGTTAGTGGAACATATAAATAAAGTGACTT
>JBDNIP010000334.1:0-4994 GCA_041688245.1 Algoriphagus sp. | reverse complement strand
TTTTCTGCCTGATAAATATCATTCAAGCCATGGGAAAACCGAATTTCCGGAGCAAACTTGAAGTACTTGAAATAAATCTCAAAACCCATCCCCATTTCCAATGAAAAATCCCTTCCAGTCGTAACTAATTCTTCGACATTAGCTTCATCCTGGCTTTTCGTTCGGAAGTTATAACTCGCTCCGCCTACCCAATACATTCGCGTATTATTGAATCGAATAGATCGATACTTGAAGAGGAGCGGTAATTCAATTAGGGTAGCTTCAGATTTTATGAACTGGGGTTGACCGGTAGTCATGTTACCATCGATGGTATTTATCAATGCAGGATCGATGGACCCAAAATAACTCACTTCAGTTTGAAATTCATAAAAACCAACCTTTGGTGTAAAAAGTAACTGAACTTGATCATCAAGACTTAAAATCCCTGTGAATCCCAGAGAAAATCCTGGAGAAAATTTAGGGAAAATCCCTCTGACTGTGGGACTGGTGCCACCAGGATCAAGCAGAAAGGAATCCGAATACTTTACTCGATAAGCCGCAGTGTGGCCTGCCAAGAAGAACCCATAAGAAAGGATGCGGTCATCAGATCCAGCTGTGCTCGTCAAGCCGAAAAGTCCTTGGCCAAGCGAAGAACCTGCAATCAGGCTAAAGGCTAGACCCAAAAAGACTATTTTACCCCGGTGTAGATTGAGCTTATTCCAAAAGTGAGTGATTTGCATACATTGCTGGTAAAGCCGACTTTTTTCAATACCGCCAAGAATTCTTCCCCATCTGGGAAAGCCTGTACGGATTCAGGAAGATAGGTATAAGCAGAATTGTCTTTAGATACTAGTTTTCCAATTTGAGGCAGGATAGTACTGGAATAAAATGAGTAAGCCTGCTTCATTGGAGTGACAGTTGGCTTGCTAAATTCCAGAATTACTGCCTTCCCACCAGGCTTCAATACCCGATACATATCTAACAAACCTTTTTCTAAATCTTCAAAGTTCCTAACTCCAAATGAAACGATGACTGCGTCAAACTTATTATCCTCAAAAAGTAATCCTTCTGAATCTCCAAGCTGCAAATCAATGATATGCTCCAATCCCCGCTTTTTCATTTTTTTTCTTCCCTCGGCTAGCATCCCCTCGGAAATGTCGACACCGATGATTTTATCAGGATTGAGGGTCAATGCCTCGATGGCAAAATCTCCCGTTCCTGTAGCGACATCTAAAATCAATTTAGGCTGATCATTTTTCAGGAACTTAATGGCCTTCTTTCGCCAAATAATGTCGATCCCCAAACTCAACACGTGGTTGAGGAGATCATATTTAGGGCTGATGTTGTTAAACATTTCAGCTACCTGAGCTTTTTTAGAATCTTTTTTATCTTTGTATGGAACTACTGACATCACTAATCGATCTATGAAGGAACAATAATACGCAAGAAACCTGAGGAAAGGAAAAATGTTCGGTTCTGAGTTATTTCAGACTCTTCCGCTTAAAATTGTACTTTTACAATTAAATCCTCAATCATGATTCATAAAGCAGCATTTGTCATCAGTAATTCCAACCCTGGAAATTGTCCAAAACCAGATCGTGCGGAGATTGCATTTATCGGCCGATCCAATGTGGGTAAGAGTTCCCTGATCAATATGCTCGTTGGACAAAAGGGGCTGGCCAAAACCTCACAAAAACCAGGAAAAACACAATTGATTAATCATTTTGTGATCAATGATCGCTGGTATTTGGTTGATCTTCCAGGTTACGGTTTCGCCAAAATCAACCTTAAAGTAAAGCAAGGCTGGGAAAGTATGATCAGTACTTATCTCACCAAGCGAGAAAATCTTTGTGGAGTTTTTGTATTAATTGACAGTCGATTGGAGCCGCAGTCAATTGATCTCGAATTTTTACTTTGGTGTGGTACGGAGGGTGTACCAACTGCAGTAGTGTTTACCAAAGCAGACAAGCAGTCAAAATCAAAAACCGATAGTAACATCCGAGCCTTCTTAAAGAAATTGACTGAAGTCTTCGAAGAAGAGCCAGATTACTTCGTGACTAGCGCTGAGGCAAATACCGGTAAGCCTGAATTAACTGCTTTTATCGAAACGTTAATCGTGGAATACGAAGCTGAGAAATAATTTATATGATTATCTAATTAGGTACAGGTAAGTAGAGAAAAGTAAAATACAATCGGTATTATGCAGCTAGTTAGCTATGAAATACTTGGATATTTCGGTCTTCCGTTCCAAAAATAAAGAAAATAAGGTCACTGGTGGAATTTCGGATATACATCATAATTTAATGTACATTCTTACAATTGTCACCTGCAAAAACTAAATAAATGGATTTCAAAGAATTAGCAACAGTAGCTGGTAAGCCAGGTTTATTCAAAGTACTCAAGCCTACAAGAAGTGGGGTCATCCTAGAAAGCCTGGATGGAAAGAATTCGAAATTGGTGGCTGGAATGTCTCAGCGAGTATCCATACTTAATGATATCAGTATTTATACCCTGACTGAAGCAGGTGCAGAACCACTTAAGTCGGTAATGCAAAAAATCGAGAAGGAGTTTACAGGAGATTTAGGATTGGATTCTAATCCAGATGATGCTGAACTCCGAGCATTTATGAAGCATGTACTTCCTGAAGTGGACGAAGCTCGAGTTTATACCTCCGATATTAAAAAGTTAATTTCTTGGTATTCACTTATAAGAGCCCAAGCGCCAGAAACACTTACTGAATCGATTGAATCGAAAAAAGAAGAAGAAAAATAATTCAAGCCCCGATTTAGGGGCTTTTCTGATTTTAGTGTATGAGTGAAAACAGCTCAAAGGATACATTTCTATTCCTAAAAAAAGATTTTGAATTACCTGAATTAGCAGAAATTTTCGATGAAAAACAGGCTATTCTTGTTCTCTCAAAATCGATTAGCCTATTTCTTGATCGGGACGTTGGGCGATTGCTCCAAATCTGCTATCGAATTGACTTAGGCGAGGAAAAGCTAAATAAAATCCTACATAAGTCAGAACCAGACAGCGTTTCACTAGACTTAGCCAAAGCACTTTGGGAAAGACAAAAGCTAAAAATTGAGATCCGAAAAAGGTATTCTTAACGTTTTTCGTGGGAGATTATCGAGACAATTCCTTACTTTTTGATTCCCAAAATCAACCAACCCAATGGCAAATCCCATCTGGATCATGACTTCAGCCTTTGATACGCTGGATCTCGATCAAACTATCATCAAAGCGTCAGAAATTGGCGTTCAAGGTTTAGATCTTTGCGTTTTTCGAAGAGATGGCTTGCGCAATGACTTTGTAGCTACACATCTTGACTATGAAACTTTTGGTTCGGATGAGGCAAAAGCGACTTTGGATAAATTCAATTCCGTAAATCTTAAATTATCCATCGGTGCTTTTGAGAATTTGATTGGTGGAGATCCAGTGCATCGGATCAAAAATCAAAATCATCTGCTCCGACTTATCCGAATGGCCTACCTCATGGGAGGAGATGAAAATGATGTGAAAGTCGGAACATTCGTAGGCTACAATCATGAACTTGGCAATCAGGAAGGTGGGTTTGAAAAGAATCTACTCGAATATCAAAAAATCTTCACTCCAATCATCAACTATGCGGAAGATCTTGGAGTCACAGTGCTTTACGAAAACTGCCCCATGGAAGGCTGGAGAAGTTCGGGTCATTTCGGAACTTTCAATAATCTCCCAGGCGTATTGGCCGCTCGAAAACTCATGTACGAACTCATTCCTTCACCCAATCACGGCGAAATCTATGACCCTTCTCATGATGTTTGGCAGCATACTGATCCTGTAGCTGTCATTCAGCATACTGATATAAACCGACTAAAAAGAATTCATGTCAAGTCTACACGGAACAATCCTGATCCTTTTTGGGGAAATATGTACCCCATGCAAGAAGTTCGTGCAGGGTGGGCAGAAAAATTAGGAATTCCTTCCAGCAAGAATCCGTGGGACCGACATCATTATGAGGCTACATTACCCGGCTTTGGATTGGGGGACTCTATGGATTGGAGAGCTTTTGTTAATTCACTCAAAGAAAATGAGTTTACCGGACCCTTCGAAATCGAGAATGAAGCCGTTCTATCTAAGCAAACAGGAAAGATGGGAGCAATCGTCCAGGGTTGTAAAGCAGCCTTACAGAATCTTGCTCCCTTACTTTATGAACTGGGAGATGGAGGTTGGCAATATCCAGAGTCAGCATACAGACCACTTTTAGAATTTAACCGCAAGGACATTCCACTGATGACAATGAAGTCAATTTACTAAGCTTTAGGAGAACCGACTAAATTGAAACAATATCTAACTCCTGATTTTTCCATTAAATTCGTGGTAGAACCGTAAAAATAAGATGTCTTACGTCTTGGAAACAAATTGGCTTTTCTGAGTGGGCCCATGACTTATATTGAACCAAACGGTCAACGCTAGTTAGGAATGTTCCTCCTTCCAACATCGGTCATCCAACATATACACCTAAGACTCTTTAAAATTACTCTTTTTAGCCTTTAGCTTTTACCGATAATGGCTTCGTATCCTTGATCCGCAGGCAGATTGGACGCAGTCGCAGCTTCCACAGCCAGTTGATCACAGCGCTCATTTTCAATATTTCCCGCATGACCTTTTACCCAGATAAATTTGGGTTTGTATTTCAAATGAAGTGGGATGTAACGAAGCCAAAGATCTGGATTCTTCTTATCCTTAAATCCTTTTTTCTGCCAAGCCCAGAGCCAACCTTTCTCAATGGCATCGACCACATATTTGCTATCCGAATAAACATGAACTGGAAACTCGGTACTTTTCAATTCTTGTAGTGCACGAATTACTGCCAAAAGCTCCATTCTGTTGTTGGTTGTAAGGCGAAAGCCCGCTGCCAATTCTTTTCGATGGCCCCCAAATTTTAGTACAGCCCCATAGCCACCCGGCCCTGGATTCCCTTTTGCTGCACCGTCTGTATAAATCGAAATCATGGTCAAAGAAATAAAGTC
>JBDNIP010000333.1:0-9067 GCA_041688245.1 Algoriphagus sp. | reverse complement strand
TCCACGGAGCTCAGGACGCTGATGTGACTTCATTTGCCGGGGCAATGCAGTATGAGCGAATCAAGTTTACCGACAGTGCTTACCATTTCAAGTCTACTGTCTACATCTCGGGAGCGAATCATGGGCAGTTTAATACTACTTGGGGAGATAATGATTTCTCACTGACGTTTAAAGGAATTCTTAATCTCGGCCAATTGATGCAAGCTGACGCGCAGCGGAAGGTTGCTAAAGTCTACATTGTAGCATTCTTAGAAGCGAGCTTAAATAATCGTTCCGAGTATCTTCCGTTGTTTACTGATGCGAGAAAAGGAAAAGAATGGCTTCCCGAGTCGATTTACCTGAGTCAATTTGAGGATTCAAAAAGTAGATTTTGGGTGAACTTTGATGAGGATTTTGAGCTGACAAGCACTGCAACAGGCGGAGCGGCTCAAGGTGAGAATTTGACCGTTTGGCGGGAAAGTGAAATTGATATGGAGTATGGGAAAAAGGGAAGTCGAGCCGTTTATCTTGGTTGGAATTACGAGAATTTGAATTCCGGAATCGATACTATTTGGAAGGCTGGGGTAAAGCCAATTCTTCAAGATTCAACTTTGGCTAGCTATACGATTTATCTCGATTCTATGAGCTTTCGGCCTGACTCTACTTCTATTTTGGTTTTTTCTCTGGCAGAATCAACTGAAAGCTCAGATCCAAAATCTGAAGGGAAATGGAAGAATGACAATGACAATGAAGTAAGCAGCTCAAATGAAAATGAGCTAGCCAATGATGCTAAAAACGAAGACGAAAATGAGGAAGCCAAATCGGAAGAAGACGAGGATAAAACTCCAGATGCTCCACTAGATTTTAACATTATACTGACAGATTCAAATGGTGAAAAGATCTCCTTTTTACTTTCAGAGTTTTCACACCTACAGCGACAAATCAAGTCTCGAATGCTGAAAATAGATTTCTTGGATGATAATGATCATTCGGAAAATATTTTCCAGACCTTCTCTTTTGACTTGGAGAAGTTGGGTGCACTAAACCTAAACTTCAGATCTGCCTCACTCCGTGAGATTCGCTTTGATTTTAACCAAAATGAAAAAGGAGTGATTATTATGGATAAATTGGGGATCGCGAAACCATTTAGATAAAAATTATTTTACTGCAAAGTACGTAAAGGTATTCGCTACGCACAAAGGTTTCACTCTTGGTAAAGACAGGAAATTCTTTAGACTTTGAGTAAAGGCAAAGCTTCTTCCGGATGTTTTTAACGTCTAAGACTTTAAAATCTTTGAGACAGTTGCTTAAGCGGCGGTCTGGATAACTGCTCTAAGGGATTTAGATCAGATTTTCAATGATTTTAAAGTCTCAAAAAAGAGTCTCTGAATTATTTCAGAGGCTCTTTTCTTTAGTTATTATCCACATTCGTGGTATCTGGTTTTGCAGGGGCTTTGGCTTTCTGCAAGAATCCTTTTAATAATTTCTTAGCTTCTTCTACAACCTTATCTTTAGATCCATTCACTTGCCGCTGGAGTTCCTTTCTTACGCTATCCTGAATCAATTCAGCTTTAAGTTTGAGCTCCTGCTTGATGCTATCCTGTGCAACATTGAATTGCTGCGTAGCTTTTGATTGAAGGGCCTGCGTTTCGCCGGATATCCGAGCTTTTAGGGCATTGCCCAGTAGCGCTTCAATACTATTTCCTCCAGCCAAAGTGATTTTCGGAGAATTATAATTTCCCGTTAGATTTATTGCTAAAGGAATCATTGAGTTTTCATCTACTTGCACGCCCGATATTGTAGCCAAGATTGTATTGGCTTGTGCACCAAACTTACCGGCAGGAACCTGCATATTGATCAGGTAATTTAAAGAACCGTCAAAACCTCCGCTACCTTGAATAGTTGCTTGATAGTCCCATAGTTTCACATCGAATGGGCGAACATCCATTACCCCATTTTCGATCGAGATTGGTATAGCCACATTTTTAAACTGGACTGTGTTGACATCCTTCAATTGAGTTAGACTGGTAATTCCCTCTAATATCTTACTATCCTTGAGAGCTGTCTCAGCAATCTTTAAAAGCCCTTTCGCATCTAAACTAGCCAGTATAGGCATCATATCCTGTCCCAATTTTCCTGAGAGCTTCAGATTGGTATTGAACTTGCCAGTGAGGTTCTGAGCGATCGGCGCAAAAGCTTTAACTGTATTGAATGCCTTGAAAGACTCTGCAATACTGAGGTCAGCAATATTCAGATCAAAATCAAACTTTGGGTTGCTCAGATCTCTTGGATCATAGCTTCCATCCATTCCTATTGTTCCACCTAAGGTTGTCAAGCTCGCATCTGAAAAAGTCAAGACCCCTTCTCGTAGAATAATTTTTCCCTGAAGATCTTTCAAGGTTATTTTTTCATACAGCACCTCGCCGGCAGTTGCTGTCATTGTGAAATCTATGTTTTTGGGAAGTTCGATTACACTCAGACTGGAAGTAGTATCCGTTGTTGCATTTTCCGTCATCCATTCATTTGCATTGAATCGAGGACTTTTTACCGTCAATTGACCCTGAAGAGTTCCCTCATCGGTGAGGAAATAATTCATATAGTTTGACAGTGTGCCGCTGGCCTGAACAGGACTCTGCCCTAGTATGGATTCAAATTCAGTAAGCTCAATTTGTGCTGGGGAGAATATTGCACGTGCCTTGGATATTTCAACTCCTTGTAGAACATCCGTTGACAAAAACTTGAATCGATCCACTTTCATTGTCCCGTGGGTAGCTAACTGATTATACTTTCCCGCTTCTATAGCTGCATACGATCCTTTTGTCTGCAAGTCTGCCTGAATTCTACCTTCCATTTGAATTCCATCCATTGGGAAAATTGCTACGATCTTTTTCAAATCTACTGCGCCTATGATTTTCCCATCCCAGATAAGTTGGTCAAAGTCCATGACTTTCATTTTTCCGCTGATCTTTTCTTCTTCTAGTTCGAAACCAAACTGGCTTAAGTCAACCAAAAAGTCAGACATCTTACCACTTTGATTTTGAATGCTTGCTGATACGTTTATCTGCTCAATTGGAGCGGGATAGTCAACACTTTTTGCATAGCCATTAGTCAGTAAAAGCTTGGCCTTAATGGCTGGGATAACTTTTGATAAGGAATCATATCTACCTTTGGCCGAAGCATCCACTGCTAGATTCCCCTTTAGCGCCAGTCCTTCAATCGGGAAAATAGTGGTCAGCTCCTCGAGGTTTAATTCGCCTTTCAAAGTCCCGTCTATGGTGTAGCTGATCAAATCTTTCAGAAAGAACTTTCCTGAAATTGGATTACTGCCGAAATCTAATTTGAACGTTGGAATGCTGATTGAAGTATTGTCCGAGTTGCCAGTCTCATTTTTTGCGCTGAATTCAAGATTGATGTTTTTCACAGGACGGGGAAGGTCAGGATATTTGAACATCCCATCGCTGACGCTCATTGTAATGTCGAAGGCAGGGAATTTCTCATCGTTATAAATTCCTTTTACGATTCCTTGAAAAGCCATTGTGCCAGAAGTCTCCAAGCTAGAAAAGCGCTCAGTATACATCCCAGGAACTAAGGAAAGAAGACTTTTAAACGAATTCTCTTTGCCCACAAAAGCCAAATCCAACGCTATATCATCGGTAGGCAGCGCAACGTATCCTTTTAGGCCGAATAGGAAGTCATTGAGTTGGAAGTTACCCTCATCAAAAGCGAATTTCATCTTGTCCATATCGACTTGAAGGACTGTTTCTCCAGTGAAAGTTTTGTTACTGAGATAGCTGACACCTTCATAGCTGAGGTCTGCAATAGTTGCACGTAGTTTAATTGGAAGTTCATAAACACTGCTGGTAAACTCACCAGATCCGGAAGCTTCAATTCCACCCAAAGCCATAAAATACGCTAATTGACGGTCATCATAAACTAAGTTGAGCCCATTAATCTCGATCAGATTTGCTGCAATTTTCAAGTTGCTCACTTCAGTTGCAGCTGCTTCCTCTGTTGGAAAGGTAATGTCATAATTAGCACGACCATCTTCTAAAACTTTGACGTAAATGCTTCCCCCATTCAGGTGAATCCCTGTCAATGTGGGATACTCATCAACTAGTACTGACCTAAGATTAAAATCGATCTGAAGTTCATTTAGAGCGAGCAACGTATCACCCTCGAAAGGTGCATTTCCCACAATTTTGAAATCTTCTAGTTGTGCAGAAATATTGGGAAATCTCTTGAAAAAGCTGAGACTAATATTATCCAAATCATAAATAACTTGAGCATTGATGGATTTGGATATTTCCTGATCGATTCTTGCAGCGATTTTGTCTTTGAATATAAAAGGCAAAGCAATTGCTGAAATTAAAAGAAAGCCGATAATCCCAAATAGAATAAAAACTGTTTTTTTCATGAATATGTGAGTTGAAGCGATTCGAGGATGGAACTATAATTATTCCAATCAACAGGGAATTCGTTAAATATCTACGTAGTATTTAAGAATGAGGAGTTATTTACCAGCAATATTTAAGCTGAAATAGCAATATTTTAATTCTATAAAAATATTGAATGTTAGCCTTTCGAAGCCCTATCCACTAATCTCACGATCCTGGAAACGAGATGCCATTCACCCTTCTGTAGAGATTCAAGGCATATTTATCTGTCATACCTGAAATGAAATCTACCATAGCTCGAAGTATGGGGTAAGGATTTACTTCAGCTCCCCAACCTTTAAGCGGAAAATCCTCTGGAAGAAGCCTCAAAATGCTTTTGTCCTGTCCAGAAAAACGCTCCGGAAGGTAGAATTGATGGTAAAGTGCTTTTGAAAACATTGAAAGTAATCCCTCCAGGACTTGAAACCCTGCAGCTTCTTTTTCTAATACAATCTTTGATCGATAAATCCGCTGGACCGATACTTCGGTTATTTTTTTTAAAGCTTTAGCCGAAGGGATAATATCGGTAAGCGATTTATCAAAGTTTCCCTTGCACATGCTCTCTTCATATTGAATGAACATATCTACTGTTTCTTGAATTAGTTCGCCGATTACAAGGGAGCGAAGTGCTCCAAGATTTTGGCCATTAGTTCGTCCTTCCATTTTTTTGCGGTCAAACTTATCTTTCAAAATTGGCGCTAAGAGCTTTAACGTTTCATCAAATCCAACCAATCCAAGTGTGCATCCATCTTCCAAATCGATGATGCTGTAGCAAATATCATCCGCAGCTTCTACCAAAAATGCCAGCGGGTGTCTAAACCAGGATTCCGAACTGGATCGCTCCATGCCCAGTACAGAGGCAAGCTGTTCAAAATCTGTCGCTTGATTTGCAAAATAGCCGTACTTTTTTTGACTCCGTCGGGCGAAATCACGCTGCTGGATCAAACTTGGTCTAGGATATTTGGTAAAGGCTGCCAATGTAGCATAGGTAAGTTTTAAGCCAAATTGTTTAGAAGTTAACATTCGAAAGCCCTGCGCATTTCCTTCAAAATTGCAGAGATCGGATAATTGCTCTGGACGGATGTGAGATTCCCAATATTTTCCTGCCGGGTGAAATTTGAAAAAATCTGAGATTGCTTCCTCTCCAGCATGTCCAAATGGAGGGTTTCCAATGTCGTGCGTCAATGCAGCGGCAGCTACTATGGCACCAATATCATAAGCAGTAATACCTCTATTACTCAGATTTGGGTATTTATTGAGTAGAAACTCCCCGGCTACTTTTCCAAGAGATCTGCCTACGCTTGACACTTCGAGACTATGTGTGAGTCTAGTATGGACAAAAGCTTGCTCTGGAAGGGGGAAAACCTGAGTTTTATCTTGAAGATTCCTAAAGGGTGCTGAAAAAATAATTCGATCATAATCTACTTCAAATTCACTTCTTGTATCCTGCGGCTGTTGTTTGTCCGGAGTATCACCAAATCTCCCCTTGGTGAGGAGGTATTCCCATTTCATCATCTGCAAAAATAAGAAGGTCTCGGCATTTTCTCGTACGATAGCCAAGAATCATGATGGCATGTTGCTTAAAACTGAAATTAACTAACTATTTCAATGATGTTAATTGTACATTAGTTTATGCCATCGCTAATTGTATTTATTGGCTCTTTCTGCAATATTGACGTGGAACTTCTTGCTGAATTTGCAAAAGTTAATTTCTACCTAGTAGACGCTCCGGGAGATTTCGATGAGGTATGGATTGAAGTCATTGCTTTGCGCATCAAAGCTGATGACAATGACCCGAACAATGACAATGATCTTTAAGACCATTCTGATGAATCTTTATGGGTGGATATGTCAATCTTATGTATCTGACAGGAGAGAACTCGCAGTTTTTAGGATCAGAGATTTTTCCCGAAGGTGAAATTGATCAGCTGAGATTGATATTAGGCGATGACAATTACGTAGCAAAAGACAGGAAGCGCTCAGCCTGAAAACTCCAAGTGCACAGCAAAGTAGCCTAAAGATCAAGCTAAATGAGTCTATCGAAGGAGGAAAGTCTTATGATATCATAATAGACTTCGATGTGAAAAAGTCCATTATGATGCTAGACGATTCAGTCAATATTGCCCTCAAGCCTATATTAAGAGCCTATGTAGCCGAAGTGGCAGCAGGAATTAGAGTCAGGTATTTCCAAGAGAAGCCCAAATCTGTAGCTGTTAAAGCAATCAAAGGAGATCTTGAATACGGTACTTTGTAGGTGAAAATGGTAATTTTAAATTACAAGGTATGGATGATGATCTATCCACCTTAACCGTTAGTCTTAATTCAGGATATTTCGCAATTACAAAAAAGTTATAGCTTAGTTTAAGAAAATAAAACCTGATTAGTCGATCCGATTACCTTATTAATTAATATGATTATCCGCAATGATGCCATTGACCTCTCTTTCTTTGGTTAACTGTCAGGAACACCCCGCCGCAGCGAGGCAGGCCCGCCACAGCGAGGCAGGCCCGCCACAGCGAGGCAGGCCGATGAGGTTCCGATAGCCATCGGAAGAAGTACCGGTAATGCTGGTGTTTACCATATATTATTCGCTTTTGCTTTTTACTGGTGTAATTGCGGATGTACGTATTGATTAAATAGTAAATATAAAACCGGTTTTATCCGGTTTTTTTACCTTAATTTTTGGGTTAAATTTGTTCCTGTGAATAAAATCGTTTTACTCTTTTCGCTTCTTGTAACTTGCTTGCTCTATTCCTGTGAGCCGGCAGATCCGGGACCAAAGGCTTTGGTTAATTTAATTCTAGTGGATACTCCTGCAAAATGGGATTCTGTACTTGTAGAAATTGAGGGAGTAGAGGTGGAAATCCTTGTTCAGGGTAGGGAGACCGAAAGTCAGCGCTTCTTTTTTGAATACAAAACAGGAGATAAGCAGATTCGGGTAAGTGACTTAATTGGAGGTAAAGGACTTATACTGGGAAGAGACGAACTTCCAACAGGTAAACTTATCGGCCTATCTGTCCAAATGGGGCGAAGTCATGTGCTTTATCAAGGAGAAAAGGGATTCAATATGCCACTGGAGGATATCAATGATCCCTTTTTTCCGTTGGCAATAGAATTGGACTTAGAGGGTGGTATTGCCTATGACTTGATCTTGGATATGGATTTAGAAAAATCTATCCTTCAAAAATCCACAGCTCCATTAACTTTTCAACTAGCACCCGTTTTTACTCTTGTGGAAGGGGCTTCATCAGGACAACTTCGGGGAACTGTCTCTCCCTTGACACTGAAACCAGCCATTTATCTAATTCAAGGGACAGATTCAATCAGTACCCATTCAACTACTTCCGGCGGATATTTATTCAGAGTAGATCCAGGAAATTATTCGCTTTATTTTGATCCAAAAGATGTGAGATATGTGGGTGAGACGGTCTTTAATCTGATAGTAGAAGAGGGAAAAACTACAGATATTCTAGTTTATACCTTCAAAACTAAGCCATGAGTCCGGTTGATGAGCGATATATGCAGCGAGCGCTGGAGCTTGCAGCAATGGGTTTAGGGAGGGTTAGTCCAAATCCCATGGTGGGTTGTATAATTGTGCATGATGATCAAATCATTGGCGAAGGATACCATCAAAAATACGGCGAAGCACATGCAGAAGTGAATGCAATCAATGCGGTGAAAGATCAATCCTTGCTCCAAAACGCGACCGCCTATGTGACTTTGGAACCTTGTGCCCATTGGGGGAAGACACCCCCTTGTGCAAATCTTTTGGTTGAAAAAAAGATAGCTCGCGTAGTGATTGCAGTGGTAGATTCCAATCCTTTGGTAGGTGGAAAAGGTATTAAAATTTTAGAAGGCGCAGGAATAGCTGTCATTTCAGGAGTTTTGGAAAAAGAAGCCCGGATTCAGAACAAGCGGTTTTTTACTCAAGTAGAGAAAAAAAGACCCTACGTCATTTTGAAGTGGGCACAGACAGTCGATGGTTTTGTGGCCAGATCAGACTTTTCTTCCAAATGGATTAGTAATTCGGCAAGCAGGCAATTGGTCCATAAGTGGAGGGCAGAGGAAGATGGGATTTTAGTCGGGAAAAATACCGTAGTTTACGATGACCCTTCCTTGAATATCAGAGAATGGGTAGGCAAAAACCCGATACGTTTGGTTATTGACGCTAGATTGGAATTGCCCCAAAACCTCAAAATTTTTGATCAAACCATTTCTACCATTTGTTTTAATACCATGCGGTCAGAAAAGCTGGAAAATTTGGAATATGTAAGCCTGAGGGAGGGTTTTGAGATCTCCGAGTTGCTCAATGAGCTAGTCAAGCGAAATATTCAAAGTATTATCGTGGAGGGAGGAAGTTTTCTTCTTTCTAAATTTATATCGGCCGAACTTTGGGATGAGGCTCGTGTGTTTACAAGTCAAAATAAGTTTGAGACAGGAATACCTGCTCCAAAATTGAATCAAGTCACTGCTGAATCCTATCAAATTCAATCGGATTTACTCCAAATTTATTACCATGTCTGAAAACCTTTATATCCCTGTTTCTGCTAGCAAATCGGAGAAATACGAAGCCATCCTTCCACAAATTGACGCACTGATTTCTGGAGAGCCTGATCTTTATGCAAACCTTGCAAACATTTCTGCCGCACTGAAGG
>JBDNIP010000332.1:0-2032 GCA_041688245.1 Algoriphagus sp. | reverse complement strand
TACGATGCCGAGCAAGTTCGCTCTCCAGATCAACGATCCACAACTCGAGAAGACTGATCCTTCCCATAAGTTTAAGGTTCATATTGATCAAATCCTGAATCTGTTTATCCCTGTTGTCCAATAGCATGATGCATTGGCTAATAAATATTGAGCCTTAATTCCATATAAACCAGTGATTTTGGCCATTTTTATTCATAAATCACGCTAGATAAATCAGCCCCACACTGATCATTGAATCCCACATACAGAACGACCCATCACAGAATCTAAAGGGTTACGCAGGTTAAAAATCTTGATCTTCGGTTAATAAAAAAAGAACCTGGGTAATTAACTTATTTTTTAATAGAATTTTCAAATTATGAAAAAGGCCTTCATATCGATCGTTATCATCCTAATGACAGTATCAGCTTTTGCTCAAAAAAAATCCACGCAATTTATTTTCAATGCTGGTGTACAAAAAGCAGGAATGTATGAGGACGGAGGGTATCAGTCAAATAACTGCTCTGAGGGATGTTTTCCTCTCAATCAGACTTCCAATTTGAGTTTTGATTTCAGTGTGTTGTACTAGGTTCAGTCTAGAACTACCAATTTAAAATTGGTATACGGTCTAGGAATCAATCAGAAATCCTGGACTGAGGTATGGATAAGTGCTCAAGAACTTGGCCCTATTAATATGCTATATCACTAACAAAAGAATTTGACATATATGGGCATTCTCTATGGAATCAATTACGACTTTCCCATCAGAGAAAAAACCAAAATAGTAGCTGGGTCATTATTGAATCCAGAGATCCTAGTAAGCAGTGGCAGTAAGGATTCCTTTAATTCTATTGCCGATAGTATCCGAATGACTCTCGGTTTGGAGCAATAAGTTTTTGACCAGATAGCTATTCGACTAACACCTTTTTTCTAATCGGCAGTAATGAATTATGCAAATACGCCATTGTTTCTAGGCACACAGAAAAGTAGGAATACCTACACTCCCTATGCTTTTGGTATGAATCTGGGAATCGTATTCAAAAGAATTAGGGATTGAGATGAGTAAAAGTTCTTAATCTGAGCTAATATAGATTTTTAGCAATTGATTAGAGAACTTCTTCATACAGTTAAAATGAATAAAATGGCAGAAACTCATTATTCATTAGTCAACTGTTCAGAATCTTTTTGACTTGAATTACCTACAGCATTGGGTGATTAAGATCTTTTTTCTTAGAAATATCTCAATCAAATCCTATTGCTCCAAGCCATAGAAAGAAAGCGGCAACTGCACTTGATTTTCTTGCAGTCGCTGTAGCTTCACCCAAACTTCCTGGTCCTTTTGTAACTGATTGTATTCATCGGCTTGAATTCTGGAGGCACTTTTATCGAGCTTGATAAATCCCACAAAATCCCCAAAACTCAATTCCGCAAAGTACCCATGCTTATTTTTTCCAGTTATGGTCACTTTCAAGGTCGTCTGATCGTCATAATGATCTCTCAATAGTTGGAAATTCGGACTGAACTTCCGATCACTCAGGATGGCACTCAATTTATCCAAGCTATGAGTTTGAGTCAGTTTGAAGCCTACCAATTGATCAACTCTGGATTCATAGGTTTTGTCCAAATCTATTTCCCAGTTCGAAATACTCAAAGGTACAAAGACCTTAGTAGTAGTATGAATCACAAACCAACTCTCATCCTCCATTTTCTTTAAGGTTCCCTGAAGAATTCCTTTTTGATCCGACTCATCAGCCAAAGCAATTCTTCCGGTATTCCCCACAAAACGTACCTCAGAAGCGAATGCTCCTAAAGCGGGATCTGGAGATTTGGCGGGTATAAAAGTAACTTCATCACCGGAGGAAAAATTATGCACTTTATCAATTTTCCCTTCTCGTTTTAATTCTTTTTGTCGCTTTCGATCATTTTTAAAAAAGAAAGCTCCTCCCTTTTCACTTTCAATGAAACCGTAGTTTTTGTCGGCTAAATAACGAACTACCTGACCGCTGACTCTTTCTCGTTCTATCATAGGCCAAAGGTACAAAAGGAAATCATT
>JBDNIP010000036.1:0-5897 GCA_041688245.1 Algoriphagus sp. | reverse complement strand
GAGCGACTATAGTTATGCTTTTGGTTCCGATCCTTCCGGTTTGAAAGCTGATTTGACCGAACCATTTGCTTTCCTTCAAGAACTTGAAAAGCTCAATATCGAATTACTTTGTACCACGGCAGGAAGTCCCTATTACAACCCACATATCCAGCGACCGGCCTTATTCCCCCCATCTGATGGATACCAGCCACCAGAGGATCCACTGCAAGGTGTCGCGCGGCAAATTGCAGCGACGGCTGCTGTCAAGGCTGCATTTCCAAGCTTTTACGTGGTCGGCTCGGCGTATTCTTACTTGCAAGAATGGCTGCCAAACGTGGCCCAGAATGTTCTTCAAAATGGTAAAGCAGATTCGATCGGATTAGGCCGAATGGTCTTGAGTTATTCACAATTGCCCGAAGATATTTTGGCAGGAAATGGGATGAAGCGTGGTAAAATCTGTAGAACTTTTTCAGATTGCACTACCGCTCCACGAAATGGAATGGTATCAGGATGCTTTCCGCTTGATCCATTTTACAAAGTCATGGAAGAATTTACCACTTTAAAAGAATTGAAAAGCACATGAATCGAGTCGCCTTAGTCACAGGAGGAAGCCGAGGAATCGGATTTGGAATCGCAAAAAAACTTGCCCAAGAAGGCATAGATCTCGCCATTAATGGGGTGAGATCAGTCGAGGATGCTGGGGGAAGTTTGGCAGAACTTCAAGCCTTTGGGGTCCGAGTAGAATATCTGCAAGGAAATATCGGAACTTCCGAAGGCAGAAGGGGAATCGTCCAAGGCATGCGAGATACGTTTGGCAAAATCGATATCCTTGTCAATAATGCCGGTGTGGCTCCAAAGGTCCGAAGTGATGTGTTTGAAATCTCTGAGGATGATTACGATTATGTAGTCGATATCAATCAGAAAGGCACCTTTTTCCTGACTCAAGCCATTGCCAAGTGGATGGCAGAAGTCAAGCAGGCAAATCCTGAGCGGCTTTTTACCATCATCACCATCACCTCAGTATCTGCCGTGATGGCCTCCATCCATCGTGCCTCTTACTGCATGTCCAAAGTTGCTGCCTCGATGATGTCCACTGTAATGGCAATTAAGATGGCGGAATTTGATATTCCAGTATATGAAATCCGACCGGGAGTCATCGAAACAGATATGATCGAAGCCGTGCGAGAATCCTATCGCAAAGCAGTGAAAAGTGGCTTTACGCTGGAGCAACGAATGGGAATGCCGGAGGATATCGGGAAAGTCGCCGCCGCATTGATCCGGGGAGATTTACCTTATTCCACCGGTCAGATTGTCTCCGTGGACGGAGGAATGACTGTGCAGCGGATGTAGGGATTCTCAGCCCCCTTATTTTCGGAAAAAAATCACTCAATTAGCCCTATGAAACTCATTTTCGCTTTATTCATTTTCATGATTTATATCAATTCTGGTTTTGCTCAAGTTTCAACCGATAGTCTTCCTTATGCTCAAATCCCTGAAAAAACCGGTGCATACACTGGAGGAAATGTACTGAGTAGAATGATCGATGGATTGGGCTTTCGCTATTATTGGGCCACAGAAGGATTGACAGAAAAAGAGCTGGATTTCATCCCTACACCCGAATCTCGAAATACGATGGAAACGATTGAACATCTTTTTGGCCTTTCTCAAACCATGCTTAACGGAGCAAGAAATGTTCCCAGTATTCAGCCCTCAGTGAGCTCAGGAATGAGTTTTTCAGAATTTAGAGAAAAGACCTTACGGAATATTAAAGAGTCAAGCGAACTGCTCGCGGGAAAAAGTGACTCGGAAATATCAGAATTGAAGATTATTTTTCAACGAGGGGAAAGCAGAACGGAATATCCCTTTTGGAACATGATTAATGGTCCAATTGTGGACATGATTCATCATAGTGGACAGCTAGTCCTCTTGAGAAGGATGTCCGGAAATCCCATCAATCCCAAAGTGAATGTCTTTTTAGGAGTGACTGGAAAGTAAGCCTGTTCTCTTCTTGAATAAAAAATTTCGTTTATTCTCTTAGTTACTAATCAGGTAAAGCAAAAGCCACATACGCATCACCACTTTTAGTCCCTTTGCCTCCACCGCAAGCGATGACCAAATATTGCTTTCCATTCATTTCGTAAACAGCAGGAGTGGCATGACCGGCTGCAGGAAGTTTTGCCTCCCAAAGTAGTGCACCGGTTTCTTTATCGAAGGCACGGATTTTTTCGTCTTTGGTTGCGGCGATAAATAAAACTCCCCCGGCAGTTGCCACTGGCCCGCCGTAATTTTCTGTTCCAGTAGGAGCAAAACCCTGCGCACTCAGCGAATCAATTTCTCCCAAAGTAACCTGCCATTTTTTCATCCCCGTTTTCATATCGATGGCAGTGAGTAATCCCCAAGGTGGATTCGATCCATAAAGGCCCTCTTTGGTCATCAGTTTTTTATAGCCATTCATATAATAGCGTGGATGGAGCTGGCTATTCGCACTTTCAAGCTCTTTTTTTTTCATTTTGATTTCAGCTTTTCCAAGTAGATAATCCACTAAAACTGCTCGGTTTTCTTTGGAAACATAATCGAAAGCAGGCATGGCTCCTCTTCCTTTGCGAAGCAAAAGATCAAGGGAGTCTGGGCTATATTTCGCTTTCAGACCGATCAAGCTAGGAATAGCCGGAGGATTTCCTTTTCGTTCCAATCCATGACAATTCCCACAATAGTTGGTATAAACTGCCTGCCCCACATTTTCAAAATTTGCATTGGCGGTCATCTGAATCATCCATGGGATTTGATTTGCATTCACATACATCGTCTGTGTCGTCGGGTCAAAAGATGCGCCGCCCCATTCTCCGCCCCCGTCCATTCCGGGAAAAAGCACGATCGGTTGAGCGGCATTTGGAGGCAGCCAAGTATCGCCTGTCAAGGCATTTTCGAGTTGAGATTGGATATCGGCTTGCCACTCCGACTTCAGATTGAGTATATCCGCTTCCTGAAAAGTCATTTTCATAAAAGGCTCCGGCAAAGTCGGAATTGGCTGAGTCGGGGAAGTGACTTCACCTGGTAAGGTGGATTGAGTTACGGGAGTTTCAATAATCGGCCAAACTGGCTCACCAGTCTCCCGATCGAATACATAGGTCATCCCTTGCTTGGAAATTTGGGCAACAGCATCGATCCACTTACCATCTTTTTGGATTCGGATTAAGTTGGGATTTGCCGGAAAATCCCGATCCCAAACATCATGATGCACAGCTTGAAAATGCCAGATCCGCTCGCCGGTTTCGGCATTTAGCGCAAGTAGAGAATTCGCATATAAATTATCCCCGGCACGATTGCCTCCCCAGAAATCATAGGTGGCCGATCCTGTTGGCACAAAGACAATTCCCCGATCCTGATCGACTGTCATTCCTGCCCAGTTATTAGCTCCACCGATTTGGGAGACTGTTGCTGGATCCCAGGTCTCATAGCCTGCTTCGCCTGCTCTTGGGATGGTGTGGAAAATCCACTCCCGCTTTCCAGTTCGGATGTCATAAGCCCGAATATGACCTGGGGGCAGCATCCAAACCTTCGGAAAGCCGCATGCCTATGATTAATAAATCCTTGTAAACAACCCCAGGAGCATTAGCCACGATTAGAAAATCCTCCCGTTCGGTATCCAGCCCTTTCCGCAGATCCACTTTTCCTCCATCTCCAAAATCAGCTATCGGTTGACCAGTCAGTGCATTTACAGCCATCAGCCAATTGCCAGCCCCAAAAAGGATCCGCTTGTCTTCACCGTTTTCCCAATAACTCACGCCGCGATTGGTTCCAGCCCAGCTATTTTCTCCACCCAAAATCTGAAATGGATCAAATCGCCAAACTTCAATGCCCGTAGCTGCATCCAATGCAAAGACATTCAATCTGGGTGTTGAGCCATACAGCAGCCCATTCACTACGATCGGCTGACACTGGATTTGAGATCGCTCGGTAGCATCTTCAGTATGATAAGTCCAAGCCACTTCGAGTTGGGAGACATTATCTTTCGTGATCTGCGAGAGCGATGAATACCTTGAGCCATCCGTCGGTCCACCATAATGTGACCAATTGGTGTAGTCGATTTCAGAAGCTTTCTCTTGGCAAGCTACCAAAAGCAATAAAAATCCAAGACTCCAATAACGCAGGTAATTCATGGGAAATGATTTAGGCAAATGGAAGTTCGCTTTTTTTCAGAAAGTGTGCAAGGGGAAATGGGAGACTGGGAGACTAGGAGAATAAGAGAATGAGAGATTTAGAGAATAGAGCCCACATGATGGCTAGCGGGGCTTTTGGGGGAGAATTGAAATTCGGGATTTTAAGGAATTAGAGGTTGGTCGAAACTCATTAGTTCCGATTTAAATATGTTTTGCTTTTGAAGTTACTTGCTCGTATTTCTGATCATAATCTTTGCGAAGCGTTCCAAAAAGTCGATCCCAAATCAAGGTATAAAGGCCATAATTACCATGAAAATGCTGGTGATGTTGATTATGGGCAGTACCTGTACTGACCCATCTACCGATCCAGGTTTTATGAAATTTGGCAGGAAGCAATTCGAATCCCAAATGTCCATAAACATTGAAGAAAAACTGAAAGAGCAAAAACAGCGCTAAAGCAGAAGGATTGACGGGTAAGGTAAAAGCGATGACTGGGATGATTCCTGCCTCCAATACTGCCTCCAGCGGATGAAAAGCGTAAGCAGTCCAAGGTGATGGGTTAGTGGAAAGGTGATGCACTCGATGGACGTATCTGAAAAGTTTGGGATGATGCATCAATCGATGCGTCGCATAGAAATAGGCATCATGAATCAGCAATATAGCTGGAAAAGTCAAGTAATAATAAACCTGACCATACTTATCCCAAGGCTTAAATAAGTTGGAATAATCACTGAAGACAACAAAAACCAAGGTGGCCATCGTTGCAAAAATCACGATCGTAATCAGTGAAAACAGAATATCTCGACGGTAATGTTTCCAGCCCGGAAAAGCTACTTGATTCCTTCGGCTGGTCATAATCTTGTGGAGCAGTATATAAAAGATAAGAAACAGGATCCCAGCAATCACAAAGTATCGTGTGGTTGTGATTGATACAATGTGCATCCAGCGATGTCCAAAATCTTCCCAATTCATATGTTTAGTTTTTTAGCAATGGAACTTACGATTCTTCAAGCGATCTTGTTCTTAATCTACAAAAAAATTTAGCTATTCATCTGGCAGTGTGATGTTCAATCCACCTTCTCATAGCTCACAATGAAAAACTTCCAAATCTCCACAAGAACCTGATTTAACCTGATCAGTCTCAATGTCAAATCGATAGTTGTGCAGCGGGCAGATAATTCCTACTATTCTATTAATATTTCCGTCGATCAATGATGCTCCCCGGTGTGGGCAAATACTACTAAATGCGTAAAACGAATCATTCATCTGAATCAAACCAATAGACCTATCCCCGACGATTACTTTTTTGATCACAGACTTTGGAATCATTTTTTGAATTTGGGACTTCGAGTTCCCAAGCGTATAAGTTTTCGCCATAATTATTTGTCTTGGGAAGCTTTGATTAAACCTACCACAAAGATTTGATTGTTTTTCTGCTAATAGTTGTAGAATTTGAGTGGGAAATAAAATTTCAATTCTCATGAAGACCACTCTTTTACTAGCATTCTTATTTATTTCCGGATTCATTTCCGCACAGACCTTGAACGGAGCATGGAGACTCACGCATCAAAATGGGGAGGAGGTGACTGAGGTAGAATACATCAAAATCTATCAGGATGACTATTTCGCATTTGGAGCAAAGCAAGTTTCAGACAATCATTTTATCGCAGCTGGTGGAGGCCCTTATTCTTTGGATTCAGGGAAATACATGGAAACCTTAGATTTTTTCACCCTTGACCCGATGCAAGTAGGGGTTTC
>JBDNIP010000004.1:0-3957 GCA_041688245.1 Algoriphagus sp. | reverse complement strand
ATTTTTTCAGAGTTTTAGTTTTACTCGGACGCCACTAATTCTTTTTCAAGGAGGGTGGTTAGAAATTAGTGTTATGGAAATGTTATTGCTAAAAAGATGCTAAAATAAAGTAACCTAAATTCCATTCCGTAGTTTTGAATTTAAACTTAACCCTCTTTCATGTTAACTGTTACCAACCTGATTAAAACCTATGGTAAGCAAAATGCCGTAGACGATATTACTTTTGAATTACAAGGAGGCGAAGTGGTTGGGCTTTTGGGTCCAAACGGCGCTGGGAAAAGTACCACAATGAAATGTATTGTTGGGCTTCTTCGAAAAACCTCCGGCGAAATCACACTTGGTGGATATGATCATTTGACGGTAGAGGCGAAGCGGCTCTTCAGCTATATTCCCGAGACGCCTTACGTTTATGATCTTCTGACTGTGCGGGAGCACCTTCAATTTATCGCTCAGGCGTACAATGTGGTGGATTGGAAAAAGAAAGGGGATGACTTAATGGAGCTCTTTGAGTTGAACGACAAGGCGGAGAAGTTAGGAAGAGACCTTTCCAAAGGGATGCGCCAAAAAGTATCAATTTGCTGTGCTTTGCTTCCTGATCCTCAGGTATTATTCTTTGATGAGCCAATGATCGGCTTAGATCCTAAAGCGATTAAGAATACGCGACAAGTATTTAAGGAGCTTAAAAATCAGGGAAAAACGATTCTGGTGAGTACACACCTCATCGATAGTGTGGAAAGTATTGCAGACCGAATTATGATTTTGAAGGATGGACGAATTATTGGAAATGATAGCATTGCTAATCTTAAAATGCAAGCTGAGCAAGGAGCGGGTGTGTCGCTAGAAGATTTATTCTTAGAATTGACCAAGGATGCGTGAGATCAAACTATTGCTGAGAAAAGATCTCTTGATCTTACTTAATAATATCAAGTTGATTCTTAGAAATCCGCTTCGATTATTTCCTTACGCTGCGGTTATTGGATATTTCCTTTTTATGTACTGGTTGCGCTTAGGTAGTACTGATGAGAGTGTAACCTCAGAGATTCCAGATTTGGATACCAATGGGCTTCCAGAAGTTGATTTTTCTATTCAAAATATCACAGGTGGTGTGACAGTACTAGCTTTGATCTTTTTGATCTATCAACTCTATCGAGCGACCAAAAAGAATGTCAGCTTTTTCAAAATGGCAGACGTCAATTTGCTTTTCACCGCTCCAGTCAAGCCGGAAAATCTCCTAATTTATTATATGGGTAGATCGATTCTGCCTTCCCTGGGTGGAGCGACTTTATTTACCTTTTATATATTGAGTCAAACAGCTGACAATTTGGACTTGGGATTTGGGAATCTGTTTTTCACGGTTTTGGCGGTAGGCTTCTTTTTCTTTTTAATCCAACCGATTCGGTTTTTGGTTTATCCGCTGCATACTAAGTTTGGAATATTGGAGCACATCAAAACCGGGGTAATCATTTTTGCAATTTTACTTAGTGGGATGATTTTGATTCCAGGTTTGATGGCGGATAAGTTTTGGCAGGGAATGTTTTCTTGGATCGCGTCACCTTGGTTCAATCTATTTCCGATTGTTGGTTGGAGTAGGGGCATCCTTTCTTATTGGTCTCAGGAAAATTGGATTCTCTCCTCTGCTTTTGTAGGTCTTTATTGCTTGTTCTATTTTGTGGTATTGAAATTAGTGATTCAGTTTTCAGGATATTATTACGAAGATGTATTAGAAGTGACCAAATCCAATGAGGAAAAACTGGAAAAGGTACGAGGTAAGAAGGAGCAAAGTGAAGCTAACTTCAGTCTTAACACCAAAAAGAAGTTGGCCTTGCCTAATTTTGGTTCAGGTGCCGAGGCGTTCTATTGGCGTAACTATATCCATGCTTCCAGGCAGGATTTTCATCCCTTATTTGGAGTTTATTCTATGATTTTAGCAGGTTTGGGGATTCTCTTTGCAATTCTCTCTCTATTTGATTGGTTTTCACATGTCGTGATTTACTTTTATCTGATTATTCTTATTCTGATTTATTTCATTGCAGGTACCGGAAGAGCGAATATCGGTGATTTGAAAAAACCCTTTTTTTACTTGGTCCCGGCGAGTTGGAGCTCTAAATTCTGGAATATGATCAAGCTAGACCTAGTGCAAATAATTCTTTTTTGTACAGTGATGATCATTCCTACTGTTTTGATCGCAGGTTTAAACTTGTTGGTTATTCCGAGCTTTCTGATCGGTATTTTCGCTTTTTACCTCATTGGTTTATGGATCAATTTGATTCCCCAGATCGGATTGGATGAAAGCTGGGATAGAGTGCTGATTAAACCATTGATGATCGGAGGTGTTTTACTCTTTGGCTTAGTTCCATCGGGGATTGCTTCTATCATTGCTTTTGCAATCAGCAAGCAGTTTGTCTGGGCATTGTTGACATTATCTGCAGGGATGACATTTGTTGCGCTAATTCTTGTTCACGTCACCTTGGATATTTTGAAGCGATTGGAATTCAAAGAACTCTAGTTCACCTGTCTTATTTTCTGAAATAAAACTCTCGAGATTACTCTTCGAAAAGCTCTCGAGCGAAAGACCTGTTTTTAACTGGATTTCCTGAAGTAATTATTTCTAAGTCTTGATTAATCAAGAAGGTGTTTATTTCATTTACTAGCAGCTCTTCATTCAGCTTTCGAAACCCGTCCTTGATGTCAAAGAAATAAGAACCTGGAGCTAATTCTTTATTTTCATTTTCTACAAGGAATTTGAAAAAATAAAAATCATCACTTGCGCGCAAGCTATACATCAAAGGAATATTTTTCTCCTGCAGTTTCCTCGAATTTTCCAGCCAAAAATCCAGATCGCCAATGCATGTCACACAGGAAACATTTATAAAGACAATTAGTGCAAATTGATCAATTTCAATAGTTTCACCTTGATGTGAGCTTTGGTTTGTATCTGGATTATATAAGGTTAAAGAGTTTGGGAGCGTAAGTTGCTTAGATTCCAAATCCTTGAGATCTTCATCTGTTTTTTCAATTTTAGTTTTGTCAGAACAAAAAGGAAACGCCAATATGAATAAAAAGATTGAGCTTAATGTTATACTTTTTTTCATAAGTCTATATATAAGACTTCACTTTTATCTATATCGAAGGCATATAGTCTTTTATCATCAGGCGATACCGATATTGTCATCACATCTCTATCTAGAATAATTTTTCTAATTGGCTTTCCTTTCCAATTGTAAATGAATATTTCCTTGCCAAAGAAAGCATTCTCTTCTTTATCTTTTTTGCCAGAAAAAAGTCCATATATATAGTTTTCAGATATAGAGACGCTGATAAAACAATGTTGAAGGTCTGGACCTCTGTCAAAAATATGTTTTCCTGATTGATCTACTATAAGTGCATTAAAATTGTCAATTTTGGAAGGGCCTATGATAGAAAAACTTTCTTTAGTTTGGATGTTAAAGATTTCAATGTTGTCATGCCATCTATAAGCCGAAGCCACTAAATATTCATTAGGATGAACTTCCATCGAAAACTGAAAATAACTTCTAACTGCTTCAGGGTTTAAATTTTCAGGGAATTTTATAAAATCACCGATTTCCTCGATTAGTTTACCATTTGTTCGACTTAAGACTTGAAATTTCTTAATTGATTCTTTAGATCCAGATCCAAGTAAATATTCATTGTTCAGAATCTTTATTTTATCAACATGGTTGGTGAGTTTTATTTTTCTAATATCTTCATTAAGAAGATTTTTTTCTATGACTTTTTTCATAGTTAAGTCGAAATTTATAAAATCTCTATTTTTTAGGCTTGAGGATTTTGGTGAAAATGATTCATACAATCCATTTCCTTTTCCAATAAAACTTTGAGTTAATTCTTGATCATGGAAATTGTAAAAATGTACTATTTTATTATTTTTCCCATCTATATCATGAATATAAAGACCAGAGTCAGAGCTTATAAAATTGT
>JBDNIP010000331.1:0-5400 GCA_041688245.1 Algoriphagus sp. | reverse complement strand
ATATCCAATGGTATATCGAAATTTTGAAACTGAGTAACCGGATAATTATCAGGAAAATCAGTGTAAAAGCTTGTCCCAAACTGATGATAACCAGCGCCTGTAGAAATCTCCACTGCAAACATTTCCAGCACATTTCTAGTGACATTACCAATACCGGATTCACTTTTGGGGTTTTTGGCTTTGTTTGAGATGCCGAAGATGTCTTCTTCCTGTGCAAAGGCAGAAAAACAACAGAAAAAAAGAAGAGTCGCGGAGATTTTTTTTACAAACATGATTTTCTAACGAATAGCTAAATTGTTTTGGTGTGCAAATATAAAAAAAGCCTCCCGATTAGGAGGCTTGCGATAAATATTCAAACGAAACTTAAATCCCGTCTTTTACTTGTACTTTTTCTGCCGCTTGCTTTGATTTCATTTCATCTATCATTCCATCAAGCTTTGCCTTCAAAGCAGGATCTTCCTTGGTAGCTGCCAATACTTTATTATAAGTACCCGCGCCCAACACTTCTTCATCCATGATTAGATCGGTTTTAAATTCTTTTAAAACTTCTTGCTGAGAATTTTGAAAATCCTGTACCACTGTATATGCAGCTTTTTCTTCCTCAGTAACTTTAGATTCTGTCATTTTAGCCTCGTCTCCCCAAGCGGCTTTTATTTCATTATATCGAGCACCTCCCTGAAAAATCTCATTTTCCACGATCATGGATTTCATTTTTTCAGTTCTTGAATTTAGGAAATTGCTAAATTCAACTTCCATTTTTGCATACTTCGCCAGCTCCTCATCTGTTACTGCATCGGCGTCTTGCGCATGTCCGGCTAGTCCTAGGAAAGAAAAAAAGATTCCAAAAAGCATAATTTTTTTCATCGTCATGGTCTAATACTTTAATGTTAAGTTGCAATTTAACCCTCAAAACCCAAAATATCAAGGATAATATAAGATTTTAGCCTTATTAAACTTGGATTCAAATGATAGATGGCACACTTTCCGAAAATCACCCTAAGTCTTAAGCTTACTGATCGTCGCAATAGGATCGGGGGAATTAAACACAAAACTTCCTGCTACCAAGATATCTGCACCGGCAAGAATGAGCTTTCCTGCGTTGGCAGCAGTCACTCCTCCATCAATTTCTATTTGAGTGGCAGCATTTTTTATTAAAATCAATTCTTTAAGCCGAGAAACCTTATCGTACGTATTTTCAATAAATTTTTGGCCGCCAAAGCCGGGATTCACCGACATGACACAGACCAGATCAATATCTTGAATTAATTCTGAAAGTAACTCGACTGGAGTATGGGGATTGATTGCTACACCTGCTTTTGACCCAGTCGCTTTGATAGCTTGAATAGTTCTGTGAAGGTGTAGACAAACTTCATAATGCACGGTAATCACTTCTGCTCCGGCAGCTCGGAAATCTTCCAGATACTTATCCGGATTTACGATCATTAGATGCACATCCAGCGGTTTCTTGGCGTGCTTGGCAATTGCAGCTGTTACAGGAATTCCAAACGAAATATTTGGCACAAAAACTCCATCCATAATATCTATATGGATAAAATCTGCTTCAGATTGGTTGAGCATTTCTACCTCTTTTTGGAGATTGGCAAAATCTGCGGCAAGAATAGAAGGGGCAATTAAAGGGAACATGGGTAGGTATAAAGGATGAAAATTACTTATTGCTTCATAAGCTTTGACCGCTTGATCAATTGTCCGTCTTGGAGTTGGATGAGGTAGAGTCCTGGTTTGAGGCCTACTACACTCACTTGATATGGGACTCGAGTGCTTGATCTGCTTAAGTTCTTCCTATCAAGTACGCGGCCATTCATATCCAACAGTGTAAATTCACTGGCGATATCAGTTCCAAAATAAATTGTCAATTCATCACCATCCAAAGGATTTGGGAATATTTTCCACTGAACGATCTCAAGACTTTCTTCTGCTGAGAGTATTTCTCCGTATAATGCCTCACGGAATCTTGGAATACCATGACCGATTTGATTATCTGGTTTTTCTGCATTGGTGCCACTTGCCAAAAGCATCTCAATTAATTTATCTTTAGTCCACTCAGGTCTGGCCTGCCAGATTCCAGCGGCTAAGGCGGTGACCTGTGGAGCTGAAAAAGAAGTCCCATTTACGGTTCCCACAACTCCATTTGATCGGATTACGAATACACCATTTCCGAAAGTGACCAAATCAGGTTTGATTCTCCCATCTCCTGTCGGACCTCTGGAGCTGAAGCTTGAAACAGTAAAATCTTTGTTAACAGACCCAATGGCAAGAATGCCTTCTGCATCTGCAGGTGCCACTAGAGTTGAAGCACTTGACCCATAATTCCCGGCGCTATTTACCACCAGAATTCCTTTGCCAGCCGCAATCGTTGCACCTTTCGTAATAGTTGTAGTCTTTCCATCCAAATCAGCCACTGTATAATTCATAGCGAGATCGTCAAAATCCCAATAACCAACAGAACTGGCAATGATATCAACCCCTAAACTATCCGAAAACTCCGCCGCTCTGACCCAATTATATTCTTCAACTCGGTATTCGGTAGCTATTTCTTCGGTCATCGCCAAAATGTAGTTGGCATCTGGAGCACCAGCGATCAGAATAGCAGGATCTTTGGAAGCAATCAAGGAAAGCACATTCATACCATGCTGATTATCCTGAAAAACATTGGAATTCCAAGGCCGGACAAAGTCCTTTGTAGCAATTAGTTGCTTATTCGTCTCTAACTGTTTGAGCGCAGCAGAAGTATTTGCTCCAGGAAATCCCGCATCAAAAACCGCTATCGTGATTCCTTTGCCCGAATATCCCTCAGCCAGCATTTGCGTGATTCCGATTAGCTCATTCTGAAAGTCATAAGTATTTGCCTGGGAGGCTAGAATTCGTTCATTTTCGCTACTTGGAATGCGAAGCTTTTGCGTAGCAGCAGCAGAAAGTTTAGCATCAATACCAGTATTCTGATTTGGGAGAAAATCTCTTCCCACCAGCTCAATATTAGAAACAAAAGGCAACTTGGCGATCTCAGAAGCTCTTGTAGCATCGGTTATGGTAATCGTTGCATTCAACCATTTGCTAGAATAGAGCACATAATTGGAAAGAGTAAGAATCTGATCTATATATATTTTTGATACTGGCAGATCCAAACTATCTGCTTTCACATTTTCTCGCGCTCTTCTAGCTAATGCTTTTGAAGTTAAAAAAGCCGTTGGCTCATTTAACGAAAGCTCGATTTGAGGTTTATATTTATAGAAAACAGCATAACGATCTTGAGCGAAAGAACTACCTGCGAGTCCAAAAAACAAGACCAAAGTAACTAGTAGTTTATTTTTTCCCATAGTCGATCAATTCCATTTTACTTTTAAACCCTGAATTGATGAACAGATTTCCCAGACATTCATCACGAGAGCAATATGTCAAAACCTCATCATATTTCTCAGTTAAGCCTATCCCTTTTCCGTAGACTTCGTACCTGTTATCCCTGAAAGTAATCAGATCATCACTTTGTTCCTGTAAGACTCTAATCACATTGCTTTCTAATGCTTCCAGAAAACTATTTTCATATTTATCATCAATCTGGAACTCATCAGCTCGCTCATCCCGGTAGCTATTTCCATTCCAAGATTTTCCCAGTTTAGGAGGAAAAACAAGTGCTACTAAAGGTTGATTATCTAAAGTTTTAACAAGTGTGGAACCTCTTCTGACCAATGTATATTCCTTCATCGTAGTCCATGATTTTTGATCTGAGGATTTGGATCTAGTTACAATAAAAACTTGTTCATTGGAAGCATCAATATAGAAATCACGAATCAAATCCCGATAAAAGAAAGTAGCATTCTCAGAATCATTCTCACCAAAATGGATCGTCTCCTCGACGGAATAAATCCAAAATAGACCTTTCCCCATTGGCTGAAAGTCAAACTCAAAATCAGAAACTGACTCTTCTACCTGACGATCGCAACTGGTAAACAACATAAAAATCAGAAGAGAAAAACAGCCTAAAATGAATCTCATAGCTCTAAATTATTTTTAATATTAGTGGTTTTTATCAAATTTATTATAATTCACACAAATAGTAGAAGCGCTTTTCTTTTTGGCATTCCCGCATCTTACTTACCTTCGCAATCGAAAATTTAGATTATGGCCTTAGAAACATTTGTAAAAATTAACGGAATCACCAACCTTACTGACGCACGTTATTGCTCAGGAATGTATGTGAACTTGCTAGGATTCACTTTTGAAGTCGGATCAGATCGCTTTGTAAGTACCACTACTTTTAAGGAAATTTCAGGTTGGGTGTCAGGTGTAGATTTTGTGGCGGAATTTGAATGGGCGAGCTCAGAAGAGGTCCAGAACAACTTGGCAATCTGCAGTGAAATCAAGTGGCTAGAGCATAAAAGAATAGAGACCCTACTAGCATTTCAGGAAAAAGGGTTGAATCTGATCTATAAATGTTCCTTAGAAGAACTTGCTGATTTAGGCCAAAAACTACTCAATGAACTTGCAAATTCAGAGGTAATTATTCACGTATCCGATCTTAAATCGTCCTTATCTAAAGAGGATGAGCACAGGATCAAAAAACTTGGAATTCAGCAAAAAATCATTCTTGGAACAGGCCTTAATGTGTCAAATGTAGAACAACTCATAAAAGATCTGAAACTCTTTGGGATTTCCATGACAGGTGGCGATGAAATCAAACCGGGCTTAATGGATTTCAATGAGCTGGCAGATATCTTGGAGGCACTTGAAGTCGAAGATTAAAAAAGTACCACTCACTTAATGCTCCTCAAAATGATCAGTAAGTCCAAATCCAGAGTAGCAGGAATAATTAAATAGGAGTATTCACTTTGTTGCTCGTTTTAATATCGTCCCTTGTGTAATCAGATAAGAGAAAGTTCCAAGTCTAAAATTACTTGACCTTAGTAAGCGTAAAACCAAAATTTCCTCATGATTTAAATTGCGTCTTTCGTGCAGAAAATTCGTACGCTTAGCCGCTAGAAACTAGCCTAACTTTATGATTGGCTGGAAAAAAAATGGCTGTTGATCTTTCAACAGCCATTTCCAATTACATGTCCCAAAGGTCAGATAGGTTGTATGGACTATTGGCACCAGTGAAGAAGACTCCATCCACAAATCGATGTGAAATCTCAATTTCTTGCAGTTCCTTCATGTCAAGATTATCCAAGTTGACTTTTAACCCAACTTGAAAATTCTGTCCCCATAAATCAGGTAAAATCGATTATTTCAATTTATTTTTCGGGACCAAAGGGCGTTTAGAGCAATTGAGGGGGTGTCAAAGCGCCGAAATTCAATAAGTTGTGACCCATAGATTTGTATTTTATTTCCGGTTTACGTACATTGCCCACATGTACATCAGGCGAATTGAAAAGAAGAACAGGAATT
>JBDNIP010000330.1:0-1757 GCA_041688245.1 Algoriphagus sp. | reverse complement strand
TTGAAACAGGTATTATTGTAAATATGCTCTCCAGTCCGAATTGATTCCCCTTGCCGGTCATCCAAGGCAGTTAGCAGGCCTCGATGATCTATGTTCTTTTCGTAATCGGGGAGGTCTGATTCCTGAAGGGTAAAACCAAGGGCAGTTTCTGCATCTTCATTTTTAGAACCGGAATTACACCCTAGGAGAAAGAGAAAAAGTAGAAGGAAATTTAAATTGCGTAGGAATCTTTTCATAGAGAGGTTGGGTGAGATTGATGGTAAGCTTTAAATTATTAATTTATGAGTAAAAAAAGGGTTTCTCATCATCCCTTTTTGTAGCGATCCAGTATGCAGCTTCATTTGAAACAATATTCACATACCATCCCTCCAAAGTTCCTACCGGCTGACCGTTGCGAATGAATTTGTCCGGGTTTTTAGGTCCAGTATTGAATGCATTGACAGAAGTAGCCAAAGAATAATCAAAGCCCATTTCGTTGACTGAAACTTCCGCCGACGATTCCAAACGAGACAAATGCCACTTCCCAAAAAAAGCTGTTTCATAACCAACTTCTTTTAACAGTTGCGGTAGCGTTATTTCATCCTTTTGCAGGGTAGCGCCAAAAAATCCTGCAATAGAGTAAAAACCACTTCGGAAAGCATTTCTTCCGGTGAGGATAGAAGCCCGGGAAGGCGAACAAACTGTAGCGGCAGAATGCATGTCCGTCATCCTCACTCCTTCTAAAGCAAACTGATCCAAATTTGGAGTTTTAATGATGGGATTGCCGTAACTGGCGAGATCACCATAACCCAAATCATCTGTTAAGAAAATGATGACATGTGGCCTTGAGAAATTTTCATCTGCTTTTTGGGATAATGCATCGGGGGCATTTACCAACATCAAAATCACAAAAACGCTCAACTTTATAGATCCTTTTGTGGATTTTTTCCATTTACTGTAGCGCAAACTTGTCAATAAATTCATCGGTTTTTTGGAAAGAAGAAAAGGACTCGTTAACCCGATTCCCATTCTTTTAGAATGAAAGATTGGGCTAACGAGAGATTTAAACTGAACTTTTGAATCGGGCAATTAAACAACTTATATCTACTTCGGATTCCCACACCTCTTTATTATAGATCCATCTATTTAAAGCAAGGAAGTCTCAATTTGATGAAATCATATTTTTCTCCTGCCTGATGACTATGGGTACGTATCCAATTTCCATTCCCGGAGGTGGGCTGACAATCAAAACTGGATCAATAGCAACCAGTTCTCCGGTACTAGGAGGAGCCATGTATTCTTGGTCGATGCCCCAGTTTTTGTGGATTTGCTCGACAAATTTCTGAAGCGCATCCTTTTCCTTCTCACTCCAACTAAATTGCTGAAAAGAAGGCTGATCAATAAATCTATACCATTTGTAGGTGACCATTGACCCGTCTTTTGACAGCACGGAGTAGGATTGGGAGGCGGGACCTGGATTCACCCAAGCACCGGTAGTTGGAGTGGAGTAGGGCAGGCTTTTGTCGATGATGAAATTTCCATCCAATATCTCATTGCCATCTCTCCAGTTGACATAATGACTTTCTGATCCCGCGTTGGCAAATTCCATTTTTTTAAGTTTTACGGGAACTTCTTTGGGGCTAACTGCTACACGGTGATCACCCACTTGTTTGTAATATTGAGGGAAAAGACCCGGTTTAGAAATTGTATTTACCTGCCATTGAAGACCAAATGCATTGGAGTCAGTGATGATGGTTTGTAGAACCTCTTCCAAACCG